>NZ_LXHX01000036.1:0-19841 GCF_001649495.1 Emticicia sp. MM
GAATAAATCTTAATATTGAATAAATTAGTATTTAATTGCTTGTGGTCTTTGAACAACATCCCCCTTACTCTTTTCATATAGGGATTTTTTATACGAGAACAAAACTCCCCCCTATGATGGGAGCAGGGGGATGTAATAACGTAGATTTAAAATGAAACCACTATTATTCAGAATACCCAAAACCGAAACCGAATCATTTCGTGTGCAAGTTGATGATTTACCCTATTTCTATGATACACTGCATTTTCATCCTGAATGGCAAATTACGCTTATTCTTGAAGGTACTGGTACGCAGTTCGTGGGTGATAATGTTGAGCGTTTTCAACCTTATGATATTTATTTTTTAGGAAGCAATCTGCCTCATGTTTTTAGAAATGATTCTGAATATTATTCAGAAAGCCTAAGAGCACACTCTATTTCGGTTTATTTTAGAGGAGATTTATTAGGAGATAATTTCTTCGACATCCCCGAAACACAGCATTTGAGACACTTACTTACGGAAGCTTCAAGGGGAATCAGAATTAGGAATTATGAGGCAAATGCGGTGACCAATCTCGTAAAATCAATCGAAAATAAGCAAGGATTTGAAAAACTTATGATTTTCTTACAAATACTTAATGAGATTCATTTATCGGCGAACAAAGAATTTTTATCGAGTGTTTCTTATCAAAGTCCACAAAAAGAAGTTGATAATCAACGAATTAATGCAGTTTTTGAGTTTTTAATGAAAAATTTTGAGCGAGAAGTTTCTTTGGAAGAAATCTCTGAAATTGCCAACATGACACCCAATGCCTTTTGTAAATTCTTCAAACTGAGAACCCGAAAAACTTTCTCCGATTTCTTGAATGATATTCGCATTGGTCATGCTTGCCGAATGTTGCAAAGTAATGAAAAAAGTGTGTTGGAAATCTGTTTTTCAAGCGGTTTTAATAATGTCTCTAATTTTAACCGACAATTTAAAAAACGAATGAAAATGTCGCCAAGAACTTATTTAAAGCAGTTTTAGTATTTGTAGGACAAGTTTTTAACTTGTTAAATTAGCAAAAATGGATTTTTTTATCTTTCTTGATTTAACATATGAATACGAGTTTTAGGAAACCTGCTAAGCTTGACAATTATAAAATCATTGAAAGTTACTTCAACAAAAAAGGCAAGTTTGAAACTTGCCCTACAATTATTGTTTTATTTTTGGTTTAATAATTAACCTTAGTGATTGGTCATATGTAATATAATTCCAAAGCCAATTGATAAATACCATTACTTTGTTTTTTACACCTAAAATGGCCATTAAATGCACAAACATCCACACATACCAAGCAAAAGCACCTTGAAATTTCCAGAAAGGTAAATCTACCACTGCCAAATGCCTTCCAACCGTAGCCATCGAGCCTAAATCATTATATTCAAAGCCAGTTGGTTCTTCTTTTCGCATCATTTTAAAAAGGTTTTTAGCCAAAAGTTTACCTTGTTGAATAGCTGGCTGAGCAACCTGTGGATGCCCATTCGGGAATTTAGGGTCGCCACTCATTAATGCAATATCGCCTAAGGCAAAAATATCATTAAAGCCTTCCACTTGATTAAACTGATTGACTTTCAGTCTATTACCTGGTCCGTAGGCTTCTTTTGCAAAACCTTCAATTACGTTTCCTTTGATACCCGCCGCCCAAACAACATTGTTGGTTCTGATTTTTTCTCCACTTTGTGTGTAAGCATATTTTCCATCAAAATCTGTAATTCTCACACCATTTCTTACGATTACACCTAAGCGTTCGAGGTATTCTTTACTTTTTACAGAAGCCTCATCCGACATCACTTCCAAAACCTCTGCTGAAGAACCAAATAAATAAATCTTCATTTGATTAAAGTCCAATTCAGGATAATCCTTGGGCAAAATCAAACGTTTCATTTCAGCCAAAGTCCCCGAAACTTCCACTCCAGTCGGGCCAGTACCCACAACAACCATATTCATTAAGCCTTCTCTCGTATCGGCATCAGTAGCCGTAAGAGCATCTTCAAGGTTTTGTAAAACCTTGTTTCTCAGATAGATAGCCTCTGAAACAGATTTCATGGGCATAGCATTTTCGATGATATTTTGCATACCAAAGAAATTGGTATCGGCTCCAACCGCAATTACCAAATAATCGTAGCTTAATTCACCTAATTCAGTTGTCAGAATTTTTTGTTCGGTATTTACTTGAGTTACCTTCGTAATTCTGATATGGACATTCTTTTTGCGTTGAAAAATCTTTCGGAGTGGAAAAGAAATCGAACTCGGTTCGAGGCCAGCCATAGCTACCTGATAAAAAAGAGGCTGAAATTGATGGTAATTATTTTTATCAATTAAAACAATTTGTACGTCGTGTTTGGCGAGCTGTTGTGCAAGAGCTAATCCACCAAATCCCGCACCAATAATGACGATACGAGTTTGGTTTGTTTCAGGAATATTGGGAGTCATGTTTGAGGTTTGTTTTGGATAAAAATGGCGATTGAAATCGCTCTCTAATCGAACAAAGGATATATTATTTTAAAACGATTTTAATCTTGGTGTTTTTTGTATTTTTCCTCTGTTCAAATAGTTAGTAAATTTATTCACTGACTTTATCATATAAGCCTCAAATTTACATTTTTTGCTTTGTTTTCCTTAGCTTTTCTGCAATATTTCAGTCGAAATTGTTTAGGTCTTCAATCCTTTGTACCTTTGCAAACAGAACTACCAATTTTGACATTGAATTTTAGAGAAAGTTTACAAAAAGACCCAATTTTTGAAGTAATCGCCAATGCCGCAAGCGAATTAGAAATTGATGCATATGTGATTGGCGGATATGTACGAGACCTATTCCTCGACCGACCAAATAAAGATATTGATGTGGTTTGTTTGGGAAGTGGTATCGCTTTGGCTGAAAAAGTAGCCAGCAAATTAGGCGATAATGTATATGTGAGTTTTTTCAAGAATTTTGGTACTGCCCAAATTAAATCGGGCGATATAGAGATTGAGTTTGTGGGTGCAAGAAAAGAATCGTATCGTTATGATTCCCGTAAACCTTTGGTAGAGGATGGTTCATTAGAAGACGACCAAAATCGCAGAGATTTTACGATTAATGCTTTGGGTATTTCGCTTAATAAAGAAAATTTCGGGCAACTCATTGACCCATTTGGTGGGGTAGAAGATATTAAACGAAAAATTATCCGAACACCGCTCAACCCAGAAATTACTTTTTCTGATGACCCGCTCCGTATGATGCGTGCTGTGAGGTTTGCCTCTCAATTAGGATTTGATATTGATGGTCCTACTTTTGATGCAATTTCGTCTATGAAAGACCGTATCGGAATTGTTTCCCAAGAGAGAATTACCGATGAATTAAATAAGATAGTTTTATCAAAGACACCATCTTACGGTTTTAAGTTGTTGTTTTATACTGGGTTGCTTCAAATTATTTTTCCTGAATTCTGTGAGCTTCAAGGTGTTGAAACTCATGATGGGAAAGGTCATAAAGATAATTTTTATCATACTTTGCAAGTGCTTGATAATGTGGCGATTAAGTCTAGTGATTTATGGTTACGTTGGGCGGCAATCTTGCATGATATTGCTAAACCTGCTACCAAACGGTTTCATCCAAAAATAGGTTGGTCATTTCACGGACATGAAGAATTAGGAGCTAAAATGACTCCCAATATTTTCCGTAAACTCAAATTACCACTTGATGGTAAAATGAGAATGGTTAAAAAATTAGTGCGTTTGCATCTGCGTCCAATTGCCTTAGCGAAAGAAGGCATTTCTGATTCTGCATTACGCCGTTTATTGTTTGAAGCAGGTGAAGACTTAGAAGCTTTAATGATTTTGTGTAGAGCAGATATTACCTCAAAAGATTCTAATAAAGTAAGAAAATACTTAGCCAACTTCGATAAAGTTGAGGAAATGCTTGTTGAGTTGGAAGAAAAAGATAAACTTCGTAATTTTCAGCCAGTTATTACTGGTGAGATAATCATGGAAGTTTTTGATTTGAAACCTTCAAGAGAAGTGGGAACCATAAAACTTGCCCTTCGGGAGGCAGTTTTGGAAGGCATCATTCCCAATGAATTTGGACCTTCTTTTGAGTTTATTTTAAATGAAGGAGCAAAACTTAACCTTAAGCCTGTAAAAACAAAAGAAGATGTAAGATATTTAACAGAAATACCTAAACTCGAAAATAATTAACTGATATGAATGACGGAACTAAATTTAAAAGAATGTTAGGTGGTATCCTAGCTGGAATGGGACTTTTGCTATTGTTGTTTGCTTGTGTAGCTTTTATGTCAACGAATGATACAGTCATGGGTTTGGCTGTAAAAGGTGCAAGAAAAATCGCTCCAGCAGTATTAGGTATCATATTATTAGTATCTGGTGTTTCGATGGTAAATCGTACTTAAGATATTTTTCTCAAACCCTCCTCATTCGGGAGGGTTTTTTAGTATTTCTACTCCAATATTGCATTGTAAACACTGCTTTTTTGTACAAAAACTATTGTAAAGCTCAATACTCGCTTGTGAATCGAAAGCTGTTTTGATGCTTAAACCCATATTCTTCCAAATATCACAAATACTATTTTCTTCGGCGGGTAAATTTTCTAAAAAGTTGATACACCGATTCATTAATTCATGATTTCCTATCTTTTCTGCGTAAAAAGCCAACAATGGGATAGCAGAATTAATTATAATGTTATTGATAGAACTTATACCCAGACCCAATAATTTTTTATTGGAAGTCTTACCAAAGTTAAAATGTTCTTGCCAGTAAGATGATTGCTCAATTTTTAATGCATTACGTATTTCTTCAATCGAATTACTTTGAGTAAATAGTGAGAAAAAACTCTGTTGTTGCGTGACTAATTTAGCCAGTTGTGCCAATCTGATTGTGGGGAAATTTGCCGGACGTGTACGTAAAAACTTCCATTCATATGAATTCAATTGCCTTGCTTTCAAAGAGAACTTTATGGCAAAGAATTCATACTCTTGACTTAGTTTTTCAGCATATTCATCATAAATCTCAATTAAACCAGCTTGCCCAAAAAACATAGACTCAATTTGAAAGAGATTATCTCGATGTTTTTGTAGCACTTTTAGCGGAAGGTTTTGAGCGAGCCTAAGAAAAACATCAGAGTTGAGTTTGAAACCAAAGTTTCTCGCTAATAATTGGTAAGCTGTTTCTTCCCAATCTCCTTTATTATTTTCAAAAAGTTCATTTACAATGGCTGCTTTTTGTTGTAGTCGTTTGGTCAGAACCTTATCAAGCATTGCAAATTTTGATAAGTCAGACACCTTCGAATATGCTTCCTGACAAGGGATTATTGATTGATTATCAATTAAATACTGATATTTATTAATAAGTTCAAAGTCTGTAATTGACTTCAATTCTAGGGTTGGAATCAAACTACCATCTTGTCTAACAATAAGCTGGTTATTTTCCCAAACTACATGGAGAATCACATTGTTGTAGGCTTCATCTTCTTGGTGTTTATGAACTTTCCAATCTGAGGATTTTATATGAATTTCTACATTTCCGACCCATTCTATTTCATTGATTAATATTCTTGCATTAATAAAATCTGGACCAGAATTGGTATTATAGAATCCTGTTTTTAGAACAGTAATCGTATCCTTAGTTGAAGTACGTAAATCTGATTTTTCAAATTGTTGAAATTGCCATAGGTAGTGCAGAAATGCTTCGTTCATAAAAAAGTTAGTGGGATAATTTTCCAAATTGTTGGATTAGTCGAACAATTTGGAAAATTTGAGCAAAAATTACAAATACATTTGTAAATATTTTGCCATTTCTTCTTGCACTAATTGAGCTTCTTGGGCTGCAACTTTTGCAAAGTCATCTCCAGAAGAAGCATAAATAATTGCTCTTGAAGAATTAACCAGTAAACCACATTGTTTATTCATTCCATATTTTGATACCTCTTCTAAGCTTCCTCCTTGTGCCCCAATTCCCGGAACGAGTAAGAAATGTTCAGGTGCTATTTCTCTGATTTTAAGTAGTTTATCTGCTTTTGTCGCACCCACTACATACATCATTCGTTCGCTATCAGCCCATTTCTGTGAAGTTAAAATTACTTGTTGGTATAGATTTTTTATTTCAGATTCTTCACTATTGACTAATAATTGCTGAAAATCATCACCACCAGCATTAGATGTAAGAGCTAAAAGAATTACCCATTTCCCTTCAAACTCTAAGAATGGAATAACAGAGTCGCTACCCATATATGGAGCAACCGTTACCGAATCAAAATCTAATCCAGAAGAAGATTTGTCAAAAAATGTTCGAGCATAAAGACTTGAGGTATTCCCAATATCTCCACGTTTGGCGTCTGCAATCGTGAAACATTCTCTAGGAATGTATTCAATCGTTTTTTGAAGACTTTCCCAACCTTTAGCTCCCAAAGCTTCGTAGAATGCAATGTTTGGCTTGTAAGCAACGGCAAACTGAGCAGTAGCGTCTATGATTTGGCGATTAAATTCAAAAATTGGGTCTTTTTCTTTGAGGAGGTGCGAAGGTATTTTTTTGATATCGGTATCAAGACCTACACACAAATAAGAGTTTTTTTGAGTAATTTGCTCGAAAAGCTGTTGTTTTGTCATTATCTACTGATTTTTGAGCAAATTTCTATAATTTATGTGATTTAATCAGAAAAATAAAATGATTTTATTTACTAAATATTACTTTTGTAGTGAAAATATAAATACCTATATCGTACAGTAAATCCAAATATAAATTATTCTACTCAAAAATTAACCATCATAATGGAGTTTAGAAAAACAAGTATCGAAGGACTTATCGAAATATATCCTAAAATTTTTGGCGATGCCCGTGGTCATTTCTTCGAATCATATAGACACAATATTTTTGCTGAAAACGGAATTCCTTTTACATTCGTACAAGATAATCAATCATTTTCTACTGCTGGAGTTTTAAGAGGTTTACATTTCCAAAGCCAACCTTATTCTCAAGGAAAATTAGTTAGGGTTATTACTGGAAAGGTAGTTGATGTTGCAGTAGATATTCGTCCAAACTCGCCAACTTTTGGAAAATACGAACGTTTTGTTCTCGATTCAAAGTTGCAAAATATGGTATTTATTCCCGAAGGTTTTGCTCATGGCTTTGCTGCTTTAGAGGATTCGATTTTTACCTATAAATGTACAAATATTTATAATAAAGCCGCAGAAGGTGGAATTATTTGGAATGACCCTGATTTGAATATTGATTGGGGAATTACGAATCCGAACGTATCGGAGAAAGATTTAGAATTACCAACATTCAAGGAGCTTATTTCGAAAGGTTTCTAATGTTATGCTATCATAAATTATACCAAAATAGTAATTTAAGTAAATAATTACTGCAAAATCATTTATAGCAAGCGTATACTACCGCTTGCTATTTTTATTTACAGGAGTAGGTATTTGGCATGGTCTTGGGACTCATCAGCTAGTCAACACCCTAATTATTTTAGGGTGTTGATTGAAACCAAAGAAATCAATAAAACCATCCATAATGTTTAAGTCGATATTTAGAAGGGGCGATTTGAGTAAAGAAACTAATACTCAAAATAGCCACTTGAGAGTTGATATACACGCACACTTACTCCCACAATTAGATGATGGTCCTACTGATATAGAGCAGAGTATTGAGATTATCCAAGAAATGTATGATATCGGTTATCGTAAGCTTATACTAACGCCACATGTAATGTCTGGGTATTATAATAATACTACAGAAGGCATACTCAATTCTCTTCAAATTTTAAAATCTACACTTTTACAGCAAAATATTCAGATGGAGCTGGAAGCTGCCGCGGAATATTATGTTGAAGATAATTTATTTAGATTAATCGAACGCCGTGAGGCTCTTACGTTTGGCGGAAGTAGGCAATATTTGTTATTTGAGGTTTCGTTTGTTTCTAAGGTTTCTTGCATTATTGAAGCCGCCACCAAAATTAGACAAGCAGGTTACACACCTGTATTAGCTCACCCTGAAAGATACATAAGTTTACAAGATAAAAATATCATAGAACGTTTGATCCTCAATGGGATTATTTTTCAGCTAAATATAGGCTCGCTAACAGGCTATTATTCGAAACAAGCTCAGGAAATTGCAGAGTTTATCATCAGTAAAAATCTAGCAGTTTTTTGGGGTACAGATTGTCACAGTTATAATCAGTTACAAAGCATCAAACAAACTTTTAAACTAAATATTTTCCTAGAAGCAATGAAACAAAATGTATTGAATAATTCATTACTTGGTGAAAGGCTTATATCTTACGCTTAAAAAAATTATTCTTTAGGTTGATAATTATGTAGTTGCATTTTTTCACCATCAAAAACAGCATAGCTATAATGCCATATCCAATCGCCTAAGTTGAAATATTTGGCATTTGATGAAATATCCATTTCGACCACAGTATGACGGTGACCGAAAACATAAAAATCATGGTGATTTTGAGCCTCTATTCTTTTAGAATATTGCACTAAATGTTCTTTTTCCTCTCCTTTGAATTGTTCAGGTTTACGTTTCTTTTTCCAACTGTTTTTTGTCCATAAAAGTCCAAGTTTCATTCCGAGATTAGGGTGCATGATTCTGCCGAACAAAAATCTTGGTAATTTTCCTTCAAAAATTACTTTCAAAATTTTGTAACCCATGTCATCTGCACCAAGGCCATCTCCATGACCCACATAAAATGTTTTTTGATTAAAAGTAAAAACTCGGGGTTTTCGTATGGTTTGAATTTTAAGTTCAGTTTCGAAGTAATCACTCATCCACATATCTCGATTTCCTAGAAATATAATTATTTCGATACCCGAATCTGATAATTCAGCGAGTTTCCCTAAGAATCTAACCGAGCCCTTAGGGACAACATATTTATATTCATGCCAAAAGTCAAATAAATCACCAACGAGAAAAATCACTTCCGCATCGTGTCGGATGTTATCAAGCCAATCAATGATGATACGTTCTCTTTTCAGACTTTCGGAAGGTGAAGGTGCTCCTAGATGAAAATCTGAAGCAAAATATATTTTTTTTCCAGTGGGAATTATTCGATTCATTGGAAGTTTTAAAAATCAATAAAATTTCAATTTGAACACGAATCAAGCAAAATTTTATGAATATTTTAAGTAAAAAGTAAAAATTTGTTCAAATAAGACTTTTTTTCGTACTTATTGATAAATGTTTAGAAATTATCCATAGTTTTGATTTTGTAGAACTTCATCTTTCCTTATATTTACACCAAAATCTATCAGGACCATTTTATTTAAAACACTTTTTCTTATCCAATGAAACGAGTATTAATTGCCGAAGACAGCTCAGTGATTCAAAACTTAGCCAAAAAGATTTTGGAATTTCAAAACTTTGAAATTACTGCCGTGAAAAATGGCGAACAAGTGATGCAATTGCTCGATAAAGAAGATTTTGACATCTTATTGCTAGACATCAATATGCCTATTATGGATGGTATGGAATGTGTAAAGGCTATTCGTCAGCTCAGTGACTCTAAGAAATCTCAACTTCCAGTTGTGGCTATCACTGGCAATGCAAAAAACTATACAGATACTGATTTCAAAGAGGCAGGTTTTAATGATGCTTTAATGAAACCTTTGAATTTCGATAGATTAGTTGATGTTGTTAAAGGACTTACTGAGTAATTTTTTTTAGTGGTTTGCCACCTCTTACAAATAAGTAAATGATAGAATATCTTGTTAGAATTTATTTGAACATCCATTCTATCATTTACTTATCTATATATTCAAACTAAAATGCAAGTAACTTTTCTCGGAACAGGTACTTCAGGCGGTATACCGGTACTTACGTGTGGGTGTGAGGTTTGTAATTCGTTAGACTACCGTGACAAACGCCTTAGAGTATCGGTTTGGATTGAAGTTGATAATAAAAGCTTTGTAATTGATACTGGCCCCGATTTTCGCCAACAAGCCCTTAGAGAGCGAATCCCTCACATTGATGGCGTAATTTATACGCACGAGCACAAAGACCATACTGCTGGTATGGATGATATTCGACCTTATAATTATCTTCACGGGATTCAACATTTAGATATTTTCGGACATCCAAGAGTTTTAAATCAACTCAAAAGAGAATTCGCTTATGCTTTTGATGAACAAAAATACCCGGGCGTTCCTCTAATTAATGTTCATGAAATTGAAAATAAACCATTTTCAATCAAAGGTGTTGATTTTCTACCTATAGAAGTATTACATCATCGCTTACCAGTATTAGGCTATCGAGTTAATGATTTTACTTATATCACAGACGTAAACTTTATTTCTGAAGAGGAACTTGAAAAAGTTTATGGTACTAAAGTGTTAGTTTTGGGTGCTCTTCAACGCCAAAAACATATTTCGCATTTTACGTTGGAAGAAGCTATTGAAGTGGCCCAAAAAGTAAATGCTGAAACGACTTATCTTACGCACATCAGTCATAAAATGGGCTTTCATAGCATAGTTGAACAAGAGTTGCCTTCAAATATTAGACTTGCCTACGATGGTTTGAAAATAAAACTATAAATTATCTGACCGAACCAAAATGTGTTAGTAATAGTTTTTAGATTGATTTTCATGCACAAAAAAAGTGATTCAAAACGAACTCCCACCCAAATATTACCTCGAATATTTCAACTATGTTCTTGATTTTGTTCAAGAAAAGTACCGTCATATCCTCAATGAAAATGAATGGCGTTTCCTTCGGAAATACTACTGTTTGAGTGAAGATGCTCAATGTCTTTTTATTCGCTTTACGAATAGGAGAGGGCTTTTCTTTCGAATAAATAAATTGTCTTACGCCGAATTGACTGATATTCCTGCACTTTTAAATGAATTATTGGAGCGTGAGTTTATCGAAAATTTAAAGGCAAGCAAACACGAAACATTTAGCAAGGAAATTTTGGGTATTTTGAATGCTAAAGAATTAGTTTCTCAATTTACGGACTTGTCTAAAGAACAGAAAAAACTAAAAAAAGATGAACTCGTAGAGGCAATTCTCCAAACTTTCCCGTTTGAATTTATCGTTGAAAAACTTAATGCTTTAGAGCCTATCATAAAAGTTTGTTTTGAGTTTGAAACAACTTTCATGAAGTTCTTATTTTTTGGAAATCGCTATCTTGATATGACTGAGTTTGTGGTAAGAGATATGGGATTAATCCAATATGAAAGTCATGATGATGATAAACTCGTAGCTCGTTTTAATACACGTAAAGATGCCGAAGATAAATGGTTAATTACAGACCAAAATGAATTATTTAACCAGCTAAAAGAAACGGCTCCGCCACTAGAAATATACGATTGGTTTATGAATTTTGCTGAGACTACCCATGAATTGAGTGAGGTGGCCAAGCCTTCATACGAGCGATTAATAATAAAAGTGGCTACATTCTTAGAAAAAAGTAAGCTTTTAGATGAAGCTCTTCAAGTTTATCGACTTACCGAACAAGTACCTTCCCGAGAACGACAAGTTCGTACTTTACAAAAGTTAAATCATATTGATGAAGCTTTTTCGATGTGTCAACAAATGATTGAATATCCGAAAAATGCCGATGAAAAATTTTATGCAATTGATTTTTTGAATAAACTCAACACAAAAAAGAAAACTAAAAAAAGTACAACTTCTTGGTTGCATCAGGCAGAGTCTATTACCATTTCGCGTGAGTTTAGGCACCAAGTTGAAATGGGAGTAGTTGATTATTACCAACAAGAGGGTAAATTGGCGGTTTTTTCTGAGAATCATCTTTGGCGTGCTATTTTTGGATTAGTTTTTTGGGATATTGTTTTTGACCCGAGTTTGGTGGCGTTTCACCACCCATTCCAAAGACGCCCATCCGATTTATATTTACCTGATTTTTATGAAAAACGTAAAGACATTATAATCAATCACTTAGATTCGTTTAGTGATGTACAAGATTTATTGGTTTATATGGGCGAACGATATGAATCAAAAAATGGCATTGCAAACCCTTTTGTAGTTTGGATAGATGAAATTTGGTTACTTGTACGGAAAGCGGTAGAATTGATAGAATTTGAAGCATTGAAGAATATTCTTCACGAAATGTCGAAAAATTTGGTAGAAAATCTGCGTGGGTTTCCTGATTTATTTATTTGGGATAACGATAGCTATTGTTTTGTAGAAGTAAAATCACCTACCGATAATCTTTCAAATCAGCAGCTTTCATGGTTACAGTATTTTGAAAACATTGGTGTACATGCAAAGGTACTACGTGTTTATTGGAAAGAGAGTAATACAGATGTAGATATAGAGGCTATAAAATAAGAAAACGCAAAAGTGAATACTTTTACGTTTTGTGAAATACAGGTTGTTTTGGGAGTTTTCTTTTTTAAGTTTACTTTTTGGATACGAAAAACTCAATAGCAATTATTCTGTAACTTTTAATGTCTTTGATGCACTAAATGCTGGTATATAGTGTTCAGCCAATGTGATTGTTTTTTTCTCTTTTATCAATTGTACTTTTTTGGTAGCCCTCTTTTTTTGAAAAAAGGCTCCGAAGCCCTTAAAAGTAATTTTTTTTTGCTTATGAACTTCTTCTTTAATAACTTCAAATAATGAATCAATAATTAAAGTTGTTTCTTCAAAACTAATACTGGTTTTATTTGAAATTTCTCGGATTAGTTCTGCTTTGTTCATTTATTAAAGGTATCAAAATATATGCAACAAATATTTTTTTTACTTATACAAAGAAATTATTTGTCAAAATTAAGGATTGCACTATATTTGGACAAATCCAAATTTTAATAGTTTACAGAATGACCTATTTTGTAGATTAACATACGCCATTTGTACATGAAAACTAATTAAGTAACCTGCCTATTATTGTAAATAAAGAATGAAGATTAATACTTTAGTTGTAGATGATAATCCTGATTGGCAAACTATTCTCTCGAAGTTTGTCCAGATGAATCCTAACTTAGAGCTTGTGGGTGTTTGCAGTTCAGCTATGGAAGCTTATGGGAAAATGGCCGAAGTGGAAGTGGACTTACTAATTTGCGATATTGAGATGCCTGACATGACAGGTTTGGCATTAGTAAAAAGTATTCGAATTCCTCCCTTGGTAATTTTCGTAACTGCTCACCCTAATTATGCCTTAGACTGTTATGAAGTATCTCCAATTGACTTTTTATTAAAGCCAATAGATCTTGAACGTTTCATTCGAAGTATAGAAAGAGTTAAAGTAAGGATGATTCATCCGCCCGAATCTGCGAATGCTGAGCCTTATTTTTTTATCCGTGAAAATCTAAACTACGTGCAGATAGAATACCGCGAAGTGCTTTATATGAAATCCCAAGAAAACTTTTTGCAGATTGTTACAACCAGTAAATCATTTTTACCTATACTTTCTATTGCAAAAATGGAAGAACAACTCAAGGGGGATAGATTTCTTAGAGTGCATCGGTCGTATATTGTAAATCGTTCAGCTATTAATCTCATCACAAAAAGTGAGCTGATTTTAGTTGATGGAACGATTATTCCAATTGGAGAGCAATATCGTATGCAAGTAACACGGAAACATATTGAAGGAAAATTGATAAGTAGGACAAATTGATAGACTTTAGATTTTAGATGAAGAACTTTCGAGTTGTTTTCCTATTGTTGTATCTAGTTCATTTTTCTGCAAAAGCAGATGATATTCTTTACCTTAAGCAAAGACTTTCACAAAAAATTGCCGATACAACTAAGTGCCAATTATTGTATGACTTGGGGATGAAGTATGAATACCAAAATCCTGATTCTGCTATTTTTTTCGTAAACCAATCCTATTCTTTAGCAAAAAAAATTAAGAATTTGTATTATGTTGCTCAGGCGATGTATGGCCTAGGATATATTAATATATATTATGTAAAAGATGATAAAGTTGCTTTAGAATGGCTTACAAAGGGTATTGATGCCGCAAAGGCTTGTAATTCTTATTTGTATTTAGCTAGGTGCTATCAACTAACTGGAATCATTGCTGGACATCAAAATACGGGTAATCCCGGTGAATTGTATCAAAAAGCATTAGAGTACGCCAGTAAGTCGAATGATTGGAAGATACAACACGATATTAGAGCTATATTATTTAATTTTTTAGTAGGGAAGAAAGAATTTGCCAAGGGTGAGGTTTATTTAAGGGAGGCATTGGAAATATCTAGGAAAAATGATATTGACCAATGGTTTTCTGGAGTTTTAGACTACTGTGATTTACTCGAGTCTCAGAAAAGAATGAAAGAAGCGAATAGCTTCTATAAAAAACTTTCAGACGCACGACCACTCTTAAAAAAGAC
Organism: Emticicia sp. MM; assembly: GCF_001649495.1. Taxonomy (NCBI): domain Bacteria; kingdom Pseudomonadati; phylum Bacteroidota; class Cytophagia; order Cytophagales; family Leadbetterellaceae; genus Emticicia; species Emticicia sp. MM. The sequence goes on from NZ_LXHX01000036.1 coordinate 14,314, forward strand.
CAAAGGGTTATTTGTTTACATGAATGATGTTGGTCGTTTTGAGACAAAATTAAAAAGGTATAAAGAAGCTGAACAGTCTTTTAAAGAATGTCTTAGAATTGAAATTAATAAACCCAAAATAGATACCTTTCATTTATTTTTTCTTGTAAAAAATTTGCAAGGCCTATATGAGAAGAAAGGTCAGTTTAAAGAGGCTAACGAAGCCTCTAAACAACTAACTGAAATTCTTTTATGGTTGAGAGATAAAAGGCAGACACAAGATGGGAAAGTTCAATTAACCAAGTTGAAGGCTGCAATGGATTTGGAAAAGAAAGAAAGTGAAATTGCCATTTTAGAAATAGAGAAAAGACAACAGCTCATAATAATGTTGGCTATTTCTTTGATTTTAATCATTTTCATTAGTTTTGCTGTATTTCTCCAGAAAAAACGACAGGAAATTAATGCTCAAAAAGAAGCCTTAGCTGCACTAAATGCTACTAAAAATAAACTATTAGCAATCATTTCGCACGATTTACGCTCACCATTAGCAAGCCTGAAAAATTACTTGATGCTTATCAACTGGGGAGCATTAACTCAGGAAGAGTTTTCGGAATCTGTAAATAGGCTTAATATACAACTTAGTAATGTAAATAATTTACTTGATAATGTATTAAATTGGACAATCACACAAATGGACGCAATAAAACCTCAAATAGGAGCGGTTAAGTTATCGGAAATTATAGAAACTAAAATTCAGGTTTTTTATCCTCTTTTAGAGGCAAAACATATTGCTGTACATAATAGAATACCTGAAAATGCTGAGATTTTATTTGATAGTAATCATCTAAGAATTGTCATAAGAAACTTATTGCAGAATGCACTTAAGTTTACCAAAGAAAATGGGATTATAAGATTTGAATTTAGTGAAGTAGGCCACGAAGCCATTATCAAAGTTACTGATAATGGAGTAGGAATTCCTAAAGAGAAATTACTTAAACTTTTTGAATTGAACCAATCGGATTCAACATTAGGAACCGCCCGAGAACAGGGTACAGGATTAGGCTTGGTATTGGTAAAAGAATTGATTGAACGAAATAATGGTACTATCAGAGTTGAAAGTGAGCTTGATAAAGGAACTACTATAATTATTACGTGCTTTGCTGCCTAAAGTTCAATTCTTTCGGAGATTTTACAAATATCGAAAGCTACTTTCTGGATATTCATAAATTGCTCACTAATAAGAATAGCACTTTCATCTTTTTCATCATTTAAAGATGTTATTTTCAATATTTTAATATTATCATTTTCTACAAATTCACTTTTTTCAACCACTTTTATCGCTTCTTTTAATAATATTTCTGTATGTTGTGTAATTGTTGCAAGTCCAGAAATGTCTGGAAGCGTATTAAAATGTTCTCTCGAATAAAGAGCTAAAGTTGCTGCGTAAGATGAAAATAAATGATTTAGTACTGAAAATTTATGTACTTCATTGATGCTAATTTGTTTATGTTTTGGTTCGGAAAGCATTCGTTGTAGTGCTGATGCCAAATTGGCACTTCTAACGAAAACCTCTTTTCTTACTATTTTATAAGGCACACGTTTGTACTCTTCACCAAAATACATTTGTGAAACTTGATGATAGTAAGCCAAATTAGCTTCAAGCATTTCTATGAGTGTATTTTTTAGTTTTTTATGTTCCCAATGAGGTAAAAAGATATAACTTCCAACAAAGGCCAGGCCACCGCCAATTGCGGTATCATAAATTCTTTCAATGAGCAAAGCCCTGCTTCCCATACCCAGAAATTCAAATAAGATTAAAATAAACGGAGTCATGAAAACTACGCTTACAAGGTAGGTTTTACGTTGAAAACTGTATGTGCCGAGCATACAAACTAATAAAATTGCAAATAGCCAGCGATTATCGTTTACGTAATTTAGAATAATCATCCCAATCAATGCACCTGCAATTGTTCCGATGAGTCTGTCAAGGTTACGTTCTTTTGTTAGGCTATAGGCTGGTTTCATAATAACCATAATGGTCAATAGAATCCAGTTACTATGTAAAAGTTGGGTTGATTTTGCAATGATAAATCCAACAAGCATCATACCAGTCACACGTAAAGCGTGCCTAAAGTTTTCAGATTTTAGATTCAAATTATCAAAAAATGTATCTAAATCATATACTTGACTATTTGTAAAGGCATTCGTTGATAAATCATTACGAATAAGCTTTTTTTGTTGTTTAGCTCTAAAATAAGCATTGATTTTTTTAATTCTTAGTAGAATGTTTTCAATGTTTAATTCAATATTTTTCAATGCTTGAATGCCAATCCCATTGGGTAAATCGCTTGTATTTTGGAAATCTTCTTTTTCAATTTCTTCAATTTTCGACCTTAAATTATCTAGTTTTTTAGGAATCATTAAGTTCAAATGTGGCCTACTTCCATCTTTTAGCGAAGCACTTATTTCGTTGATTTGTTCCGCAAGAAGATTTAAAAAATGCTCAAAATCGGTTAGTATGCCGGTCGAATCAAATTGTTTATGAAGTTTCTGATAATTATAAAAGGTTGAAATTATTTGTTCATATAAATCAACTATATCAACGAAAATAACTAGTAGTAAACGCCCTTCTTGGGTTCTTTCCTCAACAATTTTTTGATTTTTAAAAAGTTGTTCTCTAACGGCATCAATTTTTTCGTTGACTGTAATTTGGGCATCGATTAATTTTTTATAATTGGCATCATAGTCCATACCAACTTGATAAAAACCAGCCTTTATTCGCATAAAGTTAGCAACTTCTGAAATAGCTTCGGCTAAGGTTAATCGTGCTAACCGGTAGGGCATTATTTGGTAAATTGATAAACTCAGCAGTGCATACCATATTCCACCAATTAGAATATAAAGTGAATAAAACAAAATTTCATTAAGAGAACGAATATCGTCAATACCAATAATCATTACCAATAATGCGGCAATTCCAATAGAAGCTGCTCGTAGCCCATAGATGTAAAGCATTGAGCACAAAAAACTAAGAATTATTACGAGAAGGCCAGATAGTATGATTGAACCACTACATAAACTAGTAATTAGTGAAATGACAGAAACAAGAGCAATTGTAAGAAACATTGCATTTCTTCGGTGAGTGATAGGCCCAGGAGAGTCGGCAATACTTGCACAAACAGCACCCAATGAAAAAGTAATTCCTATCTTTAAAAGACCGAATTGGGCAAGAATTAAACTTGGTAATAATACCCCAAAGGTAATACGTAGGCCATCACCGAAATAGGGGCTTAACACAAAGCCTTTGACTTCTTTAGGGATTTCCTTAGCTGATATGTTTATTTCTTTGAGTTCCATGTTTATTAATCTTCAAATCTGAACCATAGTATTCAAATTTAGTAATTACTACCGCTACCACCTCCACCAAAATCACCTTTCCCAAACTGCACTTTATTTGGTTGGTTGGGTTGTTGTAGTGCTTGATTCACTATAAATGCTTCTAAGTTTTTTAACTCATTTACACCAATTGCTTCAGAAGTTATGCCAAATTTTGCTGCTTTTAAAGAGCGTATTGCAATAATACATAGACATATTAATAAACTTCCACCAATGCATAATGCCCATTGGATTGGAATGAAAGAATTATAGAATCTAAATGTAAATATTGCGAATCCCAAAGCTGCCATGCCTACGACAAGCATCGAACGATTATGCTTAAACAAACCCCAAATAATATATAAAATGGGGATTATTGTACTGAATATACAAAATAGTGGTGCAAAAGTTATTTGTACAGATACGTCTAAGTCGTTTAAAAATGCATTTCCTTCGCGAACTATAAAATAGTTTCCGCCTAAGTAGAATGTAATAAGTGTAAGTACTTCGATAATAGTCTGACAATCTTGATAATAGTAGTTTTGGTCCTTTTTTGCCCAAAAATCATTAGTCAGGTAGAGAGCTCCTGAAACTAAGATAATTACAAATGGAATAATGGTTTTGCCGAGATTGTATTGTGTAATAGAAAAAAAACAAAGCCCTATTAGTGAAAGATAAAGTCCCAATGCTACAAGTGGGTCTGCATAACGAATTAGGGCTGGTAATAAGATAATTACAGCAATTAAGCAATAACTCCAAATAGCTATGTTGATTTCTAAAAAACCAATGATGGCTACAAAAAATGCACAAATTGTGGCATAAAGTAGTGCATTATCAACACCAGAACGATAAAAGCTATTTTTTTTGATGAAGTATTCTAAAAAAAATAGAAATACAAAAGCATAAAGTAGGCTGATTACAGAATAGGAAAACGTAGTATCAGACAATATTTCAAGTAAAAATAAAGAGATAAAGCCCAATGCAGCAGAAGCAACAATGCAAGTAAATAGAAAAAGTCCAATTTTAATAAAAACATTTGATTGATGAAATCCAATTGGCAGAGCGTCATATGCTTTTTGGTGTTGAATAGAACTAATCAAGTTTCTAGAATACCAATCATCTACAGTTTTTCTGTAGCTAATATTATCTACCCAAGTTTCGTTATAAGCTTTCATTTTTTTGTCTTACAATTCGTTTGATTTTAATTAAAAAGAAAACTACTCCCATACCAGAAAGCATAAAGTATGACATATACAAATATGGGCCTATTTCATTGGGTAATAGTTCAAAAGTTGTATAGGTAAAGGCAATATAACCATAAATTACCCCCATTAGTAAAAATAAGTAAGAGTGTATTGTTCGGGCATATTTGATACTTAAAAAGCTTAAAAGGGCAACTATTAAACCATAAATAAATTTATAGTCAAAAGTAAAGAGCCCTGCAAGTGCCGCAATAAAAGCTAAATTTCCTCCAAATAAGAAATAGGTATAACTAAAATGTTTCTTCAGTGATTTCATTATTGAGCCCCAACCAATCATAATTAGAAAGAAGCCTAAAAATAATGCAGTGATAATAATATTTTCACTATTAAAATCATTGTTTTTTAATAATCGTAGAGGAGTGATGCTAATACCAACCCACGATGCAAAAGCAGTTATACCCATGGATAAAACGCCACGATGGTCGAAAATATAAGCACATAATAAAAATAAAATTGCTGGCAAAAATGCCGCTATTCCGTAGCTTGTGCCAAATAATGTGTATTGATATTGTAAATAACCTTCAAGTGTGAGAAAGGTTAAACAACCACCAATCAGTGCGAAGTCATCAAGATTATTAGTTTCTTGGTTTTCTTGCCAAGTAAACGATTTACGATGTTTGAAAGCGTAGAAATAGCAACCCGCAGAAAGAATAGCAATGAAACCAATTAAGATATTATGTCCAATGGTATTAATATTTTCGTAAATCAAAATACCCAATCCTGAACTCAGAAACATTACCCCAAGATATAGCAATAGCCTTAGCTCCCAATAAATTGAAAAAGGTTGCATTGAATCATGATTTCTGATTTCGGAAGCTTTCTCTGTTGAGATAATAACTTTTTCAGTTAGAAAATCATATAATGGTAGTTTTGCCATGTATTAGATGCTTTTAGGATAAAAGTAGTAAATGT
>NZ_LXHX01000037.1:0-49521 GCF_001649495.1 Emticicia sp. MM
AGTTTTGCCATGTATTAGATGCTTTTAGGATAAAAGTAGTAAATGTTTTGAATAAGCCAAAAACTAATCAATGCTTGAGGTATTCAAATCGAAATATCGTTTAATTAGTAAATTAATAAATCGCTTAAGATACATTTCGTTTAAAAAAGTATTAGACCAATTATCAAATCTTTGACATTGAATGGTTAAGTAGAAAAAGTAAAGACTAATACCAAGCATTGGCAAAATTCTTTGCTCTTCGGCTGAAATTGGTGTAATTGTTTCATAACCAGCTAAAAAGCTTTTTACTTTTGATTCGCAAATGGATATATCTTTTTCTGTGCTGTAGAGTTGTAATACATAATAGGCAATATCTAAACAAAGCCACCCATTTCCACAAAAATCAAAATCGAAAATTGTTATTTCTCCATTTCTTGAAATATTCAAATTATCAAACCAAATATCCAAATGAACCGCACCTTTTCTTAATTGTGAATCATCTATTTTATCAAATTCTTTCCATAAATAAGCTTGTGTCGAACGCATAAAATTCATTTCTTCCGAATTTTCTGAGAGGAAAGTGGGAAGGTAATCAAAGATTTTACCTATGAGGCTTTGTGCATGATAATCAATGCGTTTTAAGGAAATATTTATGCTTGTTTGATGTATTTTGGCCATTAATACGCCAACCTCAAAATGTAATTCTTCGGCATAATTTAAAAGTTTTTCTCCTTCGGCATAAGAAAGCATCAAAGCAAATCGCTTTCCCTCAGGAGCTTCAATAGTTTGTAGGTATTTGTCTGAAATATCTAGTATCGGGTAAGAAATAGAAATACCATTGCTTTTTAAAAGATTTAGTAACTTTATTTCCTCCAAAATTTCGCTTTCTGTTCTCCAATTATAGCTATATACCCTAAATGTTAATTTTAATTCCCCATCTTTAATTAAATAAGTATGATTGATGCCTGCTTTCAATAAAACACAAGTTGAATGATTACTTAGATTATATTTTTCCCGCACAAATAAAGATAAATGATATGGAGAAAGATTTGAACTGATAACTGGAAATGTAGGCATTGGAAAAAAAATAATTAGTTTTACAACCATTGAGTATCATAACCTGTCAAGGTCAATGAATACAAAATAAAGCATAACAAATAGATTTACATGAATAAACTCCTACAAGCTTTCATTTTTTTACTTTTAACTACAATTAACTTTTGCATTGCTCAAGATAATTTCCAAATTAAATTGTACCCTAATAATCTTGGTGGTACTGGGCCTAGTAAGAAGTGGGATAACACTTTTGGTGGAAATTCGGATGATTATGCCTATTGCATTGAAAAAACGATAGATGGAGGGTATATGATGGCTGGAAATACAAGTTCAGGTATTTCTGGTAATAAAATGTCCTCAAACAATGGTGGTTCTGATTTTTGGGTAGTTAAAATAGATAAAAATGGTATTAAGACTTGGGATAAATCTTACGGCGGAGCAGGGGCTGATGGAGCAAAGGCAATTGTAAAATGCTTAGATGGCGGTTTTCTTATTGGTGGTACTTCGAACTCATTACAAGGTGGCGATAAATCTCAAGATGCACATCGATACCCAAATGGAGGGCTTTCAATTGATTACTGGGTATTACGAATAGATGCAGATGGTAATAAATTGTGGGATAAAAGATTTGGCGGAAACGGAAATGATTTCTTAAATATGATGATTCCGACGATTGATGGTGGGTTTTTATTAGGTGGTGAGTCAGATTCTAATAATGGTGGTGAAAAGACTGAAAATTTACGAACAGGCTTTGATGGTTGGTTAGTGAAAATTGATTCACTTGGTAATCAATTGTGGGATAAAACAATAGGTGGAAGTAAATACGAAAGTATTGTTAGTCTGTTACAATTTGAAAATGGTGATATTTATGTTGGATTAAACTCATATTTAGCTGGAACGGGTGGAGATATAAACTCGCCGAATAGAGGAGATAATGATATTTGGTTAGTAAAAATGAATAATAGTGGAGGTATTTTGTGGGATAAAAAATATGGTAGTACAGGTAGTGAAAGGTTTCCGTCTTTGGTAAAAACTGATGATGGAAATATTTTCATAAGTAGTTTGGCCGATAATACTTTCCAAGACGGTGATATGGCTGCTCCTGCAATTGGTTATAACGACTTTTGGTTATTAAAAATAGACAGGAATGGCAACAAATTATGGGATAAAAGATATGGCGGATATGGGAGTGAAGGTATTCCTTCGATCTACAAAACCATAGATGGGAAATATTTATTAGCAGGAAATACAATTTCAAATATTGGAGGAGATATTTCAGAGGGCTACAGAGGTGATACGGATTTATGGGTATGTGCCATCAATGAAGATGGAATAAAATATTGGGATAAGCGAATTGGAACGGGCAATTTATATTTTTGGGGTCAACAATTTTTATTGCCATCAGATGACCTTGGATTTGTATTTATTGGAAATTCTAATTCAGATATCATGAGTGATAAAACTGATAATTCAAAGGGTGAAGTTGATTTTTGGGTGGTAAAAACCTCATTTAATGCTTTGGAAAGTCCAGCTTGTGTGATACCCTTTTACAATTTTACATTAGTTGCTGAAGGTTGTGATGGAGAAATAAATTGGTCGAATGGTTTAAATAGAAAAAGCTTTCAATTGAATAATATTTCTGAATCTGAAGTTTATTCAGCTACTTGTACTGAAAAAAGTGTTCAAAAAACGAAGACTTTTACAATGAATGTGACATGGTTTGAAAGAAATTTATACGATACCATTAGTGCAGAAAATAAAAGATTTCATGCAATGGGAAAGATAAATGCTAGTAATCAGATAATATCAGGTGCAAATGTAAGTCTAAGGGCAGGAGGGAGTATTCTACTGAATGCAGGTTTCCAAGCTGAGTTTGGGACGATTATAAATGCTACTATTGGTGGATGTAATGATTAACTTGGATAATGATTCTAATTTTGTTTGAATTTAAATTAATAAGAGACCCCACCCATTGCCGTCAGTTTTAACTGAAAGCAATGGGTGAGATTTCCTGCTAAATTCGCTTAAATATCTTCGATTCTAAAAAGATGGAACGGTAGAATTTGAGGGTCAAGCTCGACGTAGTTGGTGTCTCCTTTCCAAATATATGTTGCTCCAGTAAGCAAGTCATGAACACGATAACTTTCCCACTCGTTTTTACCAATTTTCCAAAGCGGAATTTTTACAAGCCCACCTTGGCGATTATAACCATCTAAGCTTGCAACACACAAGATACGATTGCCATCGGAGGCTGTTTTCAAGTATGCTAATATTTGCTCGTTATCAATGGAACAAAAATCTAAATTATTGGTATTTCTGAATGCGGTATTTTCTTTTCTAATTCGGTTAACTTGTGAAATAATATAAGTGAGTTTATTTCTATGCTCCCAATTCCACCATTTAATTTCGTATTTTTCTGAAAAAGCGTATTCTTCTTTATTTGGATATGGGGCGTGATACAAATACTCATAAGATGGACCAAAAATACCATAATTTCCAACTAATGTAGCCGCCATAAAGTAGCGAATCAAGAACAATGGCTCGTGCCCTCCTTGTAGCATATATGGGTTTATATCATGTGTATTTGGCCAGAAATTTGGACGGAAATAATGTCTCATTTCCCCCTTCGTTAGTTCTGTCATATACTCAATGATTTCAGCCTTGCTCGTTCGCCATACATAATAAGTATATGATTGTGTATAACCTAATTTCGCCAATTGTTGCATGACTTTGGGTTTTGTGAAGGCCTCTGCTAAGAAAATCATATCAGGATAATCCTTTTTGACTTCAGCAATAACCCATTCCCAAAAACAAAACGATTTAGTGTGTGGATTATCAACTCTGATGATTCTGACACCCCATTCTGCCCAAGTCATAATTACCGATTTTAATTCTTGCCAAAGATTTTGCCAATCTTCAGTTTCAAAATTTACAGGGTAAATATCTTGGTATTTTTTTGGTGGATTTTCAGCATATTTAATGCTACCATCAGGTAAAATCTTAAACCAATCTGGATGTTCTTTAACCCACGGGTGGTCAGGCGAACACTGAATGGCTAAATCCATCGCAATTTCTATATCGAATTTCAAACACGCTTGTACTAAATGCTTAAAGTCGTCTAAAGTACCAAGTTCTGAGTGAATAGCCGTATGACCACCTTCTTCCGAACCAATGCCATAAGGCACGCCCGAATCTCCTTCTTCAGCGTTGACGGTGTTATTTTTTCCTTTACGATTAGTTTTTCCGATTGGATGAATAGGAGGGATGTAGAGGACATCGAAACCCATTTCGGCAATTCTTGGTAGTAGTGCCTCAACATCTTTAAATGTTCCGTGTTTACCAACTTCACGAGCTGCCGAACGAGGGAAAAGTGAATACCAAGCTGAGAAACCAGCTTTTTCACGGTCAACATAAAGTTTAAGCTCTTTGTATCTATATGCAGATTGGCGTTCTGGGTATTTTGTAAGCCACTCGTGCATTTGGTCGCTCATAGCAATTTGAATAGCTTCGTTATATCTACTCTCATTGGCCATTATTTTAGCTGCTTCTTGAATTGCTTTTTTATCATCACCTTTGGCCAATTTCGCCATTCCTTTCAAAAAAAGCTCACCTTGCATAAGCTCCACTTTCAGATGTTGTCCATCACGTACTTTTAGGTCAACTTCATGTTGCCAGCTAGCAATGTGGTCGACCCATGCTTCAACAGTGTAAGCATAAAAACCTTGCTTACTTGTAACAAAGCGTCCAACCCAACGGTCATTACCCATGCTATGCATGACCACTTCACTCCATTCTTTTTCAGACTCATGCTTATACATCAATCTTGCTGCTAAGTGGTCATGTCCATCAATAATAATATCTGCCTCAACCGTAATAAGTTCATTGATAATTGCTTTTACTGCAAAGCGGCCGCCATCAATTTCAGGAGTAACTCGTTCAACGATAGCCCTGCTTTGTCCTAATGCAGGGAAGGGAATGTGGTTCTTCATAAATCAAAGTAGATATTCAAGTTAAGATGCTTTTTTTAGCCATTAAATTAATAAAGACCCACAAAGTCTTAATTTGAAGTAAACAGTTCATCAAATAGGTTAAAGAATTATTCTTCAAATTTCATTTTTTTTCTGCTAAGAAACAAGTCTAGCACGGAGTTTGCACTCAATTATTCAAATACAAATTTAAAAATACATGAAAAAAGTTCTGTTATCTCTAATTCTCACACTCGTTAATTTAGGGTTTTCATTGGCAAGTTTTGGTAATCAAGGCCACGAAGTTCTATTTGTAGATAATTCTGGTAAGATTCTAATGGTTAATTCTACTAATGAAGAAACAAGCTATGCTGAAGCTTCAAAAATTAGTAGTTTGACTCCGGCAATCGAAATAGAAGAATTTAGTCATGATTTGACAAAAATTACGAAAGAAATTGGAGTTGACAAACCAAAAATTGTTGATGACAATTTTATTTATGTTAAAGAAAAAAGAGATTTAATTGGTTATGCTCTACAATTAGCTTCTTTTTCAGACCTAAGTTTGGCAAAAGAATATGCTTTGAAAATTGTAAAAAAAGGAGATGCCGAAAAAAGACAATTATTTATTTATACAGTGAATAATCCTGAAAAAACTTATTACAAAGTTTATTTTGGTTTGCTGAAAACCAATGAATCAGCTCGAGAAAAACAACGTAATTTCCTTGCTTTAGGTTATTCTCCATTTGTAAAAGAGTTTAGATAAGCGTTTTATAACTACTTTTCCTTGGCATACTTTTTGGAATATGTAAATTACTTTACAGTTTATTTGAAAAAAGTAAATGCTAAAGAAACAAAAGAAGAATTGAGACTAAAAGTCATTTTAAGGATTCAAAAAATTTGTCAGGATAGATTATTTTCATTCATTCGATGGTTTTAATACCATTCAAGAACAACCAAACTCTCCTTTATTTAGGAGAGTTTTTTTAGTTTTATGCAATCTTTCAATGAAGTTTTTCGTCTTACAATTAAAATATTTACTTATTGTAATCATTTTATTATGAGGGTTTTCTTAACACTTACTATACTAATCTTCATTGAGTTGTCAACTATTGCACAAGATTCAATGCCTGCGATACCAGTAGTATGTTATTTTAACCCTGAGAATAGTTTTACACAAGTATTGCCTGATAATGCTACTTTTGCCAAAAGTAGATTAGCAGCTACCTCTAATATTGAAGTCACCTACATTGATTTTCCTGAACAAGCAAAAGTCCCTTTTGAATATGCCATCTCTCTTTGGGAGAAATACTTAGTTTCTTCACAAACAATCAGAATCAAGGCTACTTGGTCTAAAAGTTTAGCTAATAATGTGCTTGCTGAAACTTATGCTGCTCGTGTTTATAAGCTCAGTTCTTCTACCCCTAACTTACCTTATGCAAATGTTTGGTATCCCACGCCATTAGCTGAGGCACTTTCTGGAAAAGATTTAAACGCAGGAGATTACGATATGTTCATATCATTGAATGCGAATATCAATTGGTCATATCTTACTAATGCACAGGTTGTTGCTGGAAAATTTGATATGGTCACAGTGCTTTTGCACGAAATTTCTCATGGTTTGGGCTTCTCTTCTTCAATGACCGTAATTAATAATGATACGCAAGGGCAATATGGGCAATTAGGAAGTGCTTATATTTTTGATGTCTATATGAAAGATTCAAAAAAAGTAAATCTAACTAATACTGGGATTTATGGGAATCCCTCAACTGATTTAAAAACTGCTTTAACTAGTAATGTTCTTTACTTTGGTGTGAAGAATTCTGCGTTGGCCAATAGTTTACCGAGGCTTTATGCACCTGCCACTTTCAAAAGCGGTTCAAGTTTTTCGCACTTTGACGAAGGTACTTATCCAGTAGGTTCGGCAAATTCATTAATGACCCCCAATGTACGTGCTGCCGAAGTGAATCATACTCCTGGTGATTTGTTACTTAATTGTTTATATACTATTGGATGGCAGGTAAATGGTTTGACTGGTTTAGTGACGGGAACTGAGTCGCTTCCTGAAAATATTTTTGAGATTTTAGTATTCCCTAATCCAGTAGAGAATTTATTGAATGTAGCTATTCCTAATCAAGCTCAAGCTCGGACGATTAAGATTGATTTATTTAATCAAAATGGGAGAATCCTACAAGAAATAGAAAAACAAAATGTCAATGTTGAAACTTTTCAAATTGATTTAAGTAATTACGAGGCAGGCCTCTATTTTCTACAAGTTTTAGATGGCGAGAAAAAAACGGTTAGAAAAATCATTAAATGATTTGAAGCTAATAGTTAAATTTCTCTTTGAGATTATTAATCGGTTTTTCGATAATATACCAAGAAACTGTTGCTACCGCAATTGTAATTAAATACAAGAAAATAATTTTCAAGGTCATATTTTGCTCAATCAATGGCAGTTTATTTAATAATTTAACTACAGGGTTGGCTGGTGAATTGTGGTAATGATTATAAATAAACTTATGGTAGATATAAATCCCGTAACTGATTCGGCCTATATATACAAATGCTCGATTTTCAAGGATTTTCTTGGTTGTTCCTTCAAAACCATATACTGCATTTCCGACAAAAAACAATGAAAATAGCGATTCAAAAAGTCTCAAAAAAACTACCGTAATGATATTATGACCCTCAGGAAATTGCTTGCCCCAAATTACAATTCCAATGTATAATAGCAAGCTTATCATTAACCAAATTTTATTGGTAATAATTTGCTTCAGTTTTTCACTTTTATGGAAATAGAAATATGCAAGCAAACCGCCCATTCCAAAAGCATCCAAACAAGTTGGCGTAAGTACGTAGGGAGTCATCCAAGCAGTTTCATTCAAATAGAAAAACAAACGAAGCCCAACTGACAAGAATATAAAGCCCCAGAGAACTTTAGGTAGTATTTTTGAAGAAATAAAAAAGACTATAAAAGGGAAAAACAAGTAAAATTGTTCTTCAACAGCTAATGACCAAAGATGGTCGCTTGAACCTAACCAAGTTTGTTTAATCGCAATATAAATATTGGTAGAATAGGTTAGATACCACCATATTTTTTCTCTTACTGGTTCAATATTTAATAAAAAAAGCACCAAAATTGTGAGATAGTAAATAGGAAAGATGCGAATGGTTCTACGAATAAAGAACTTTTTGATTGATTTATTATGCTTGCCACCAGTTTCCTCATCTTTTTGTTTTGATTGCAATAAAATTCTTGTAATCAGAAATCCACTCAAAACAAAAAACATACAAACTCCTAAATAACTTATGGGAAATTGAAGCATATCGCCCGACCAATGGTCAACCAAAACCATTGTTACTGCCAAAAATCTCAGTCCATCTAATTGCTTTAAATAGGATGTATTCGAAGTGCTTTGTGTCATTATAATTCAATAAAGAGTAAAATTATGAGGTAATTACCTCATTTTTTTGATAAATCAATTACCAATTTTGTTTAGGACGAACTTTGTTAATTGATTGAATAGCAATATTTTGATTTGTCCAATAAATACTGTTTAAACCTTTCTCTGACTTAATCAGCCCAATATGGTATTTACCAGATTCAATGTAAGATTTTTCAATTACAGCCGTAAAGTTATCAATTTTGAGCTGATTATTAAGTAAAAACGTTTGTTCGAGGTAGGCTTTTTTTCCAAATGCTTTCAAATAACTTGGATAAATATAAATCCTTTCTTTAGATTTTATTATCACATAAAAGCCTGATTCTGGCTTACTTAAATCAATTGGTAATCCATTTTGAGGAATTACTAATTCAAAGGCATTGTTTTTTTCTTCGATGGTGTATTTAATACGATTTGAAGAATCTTTTTCTACCCCTAAATTGTCAATTAGTTTATCATAAAAGGCTTTAGTGGGTTCTTGTAAAATACGCATTATACCAGCTTTGGGGTATGATTTATCGCTATATTGTTGTTTAAATTGGTCGGTTAGTCTTTCTTGGTATAAATATTTTATAGAAGAATAATTGGCGATAAAACTATAAAAATTAAATACAATAGCCCCAAAAATTGCCACCTGAATAAATTTCGATTTGATTTTTTCTCCAATGTTATTGATTGCTACCAAGTAGAAAATTATCAGAGTGATAGTTGAATAAATTTTGTACTTACTTGTAGCTAATGTTTCTATTCCGTATGATGAACGGGCAACAACTATACCTACTGATGTTATCCCTACAAACGCTAAACAAGCCAATAGGAATAAATCATTGTTTCGGATATTCAAATCGTATTTTTTGAAGACAACTTGATAGGCAAATAAAATCATAAATAGAATGAAAAATAACCCTACTGCCATTGATAGGTCTAGCTGAATATTCTTGGAAAAGAAAGAGGCATCGATGGAACTTCCGAGTGTAACGAAAAGTCCTTTTCCCAATAGCTTGAAATTTGTTAAATCTGTTTTTAGTACATTATCAGGACTTTTCTCAAAACCATAAAAAAAGCTGATTAGAATAATTATGGATGCTATTATCCAAACAAATAAATGCTTTTTTCTTTGCTGAATAAGTAAAACTAAGGCTCCAACTATTGGAATAATAATGCCATTACTGCTGGTGAATACACCAATAAAACACATCAAAATTGACCATTGGAAATATTTTTTATGCTTGTTTTCAACTGAAAATGTGAGTAAATAGAAAACTAAAATTGTGATGAAAATTACACCAAAGTTCTGAATGGAAGCCATTCCCCAAAAGATATTTTCATAAAGGCTAAAATTCAAAAGAATCAATACAACTGGAATAAAACTTTGTATTGATTGATTGTATTTTTTTGATAAATCATAAAAAAGTACAAGAATGCCAAGTAATGATAGGATTCCACCAAGCATCAAAACCTTGAGGTTTAAAGTCCCAAATAAGAAATAAGTAAACCAAGCTGTGATGCGTGTAAGTAAGATTCGATGCTCGTTGTGTTGTGAAAAAAGCAATTTGAATTTTTCAGACAAAACATCTGTTTCGAGCATTTTGGCAAGCGTATTCCTAATGGCAAAATCATCCCAATGTGGAATATTTACCGCATATTTTTGGAAAACTATACCCAGTAATATTACGGGTATAAAAATGAGAATTGCTGAAAGAGTATTTTTTATAGTAAACTTAAACACTTTATAGAATTATTCGTGGTTTTGTTGATTGAAGAAAATTGTAAAAACTATAATTTTAAAATCGTAAATTCTACTCTGCGATTCTTTTTTCGTGTTTCTTCGGTTGAATTGCTGGCGATTGGTTTCGACTGTCCCCAACCCTTAGTTTGAATTCTTGCTGGGTCTATATGGCCATTCTCAACCAAATATTTTTTTACCTCGTTAGCTCTATTTTGTGATAATTTTACATTGAGCATAATATCATCTCCACTTCCGTCTGTATGTCCTTCAATAATTACCTGCATAGATTGGTATTCTTTCATTAACTCAATTATTCTATTTAGTTCTGAGTAAGATTCGGGTAAAATATCATATTTGCTTTGCTCAAAGAATAAATTATTCAATATCATTGTTTGCCCTTCTTTTACGGGGATTAAGTTAATATTCTTCTTTATTTCCCTGAAACGACGTTCTTTTGTTAAGTCAAGGCTTTCACTGATGCTTACAAAGCCTTTTTTTGAGGCATTTAAACTATAAGATTTCTTCAATGGCACGACCATTTTATATTCACCAGTATCAGGATTAAATTCGGCTACAATTGTTTCTTTGTTTAAGCTATCATTTAATACCTCCATCATTACATTGGCAGCGATTGGTCTTTTGTCGAATGCATTAACCACCGTGCCTGAAATAATGGCTACAGGTTCTGGCTTAATAGAAGGGAAAAGGCGAATTCTAAATATATCTTCAGCACCAATTGAACGTTCCTCTGAACTTAAATACGCAAATTCACCAGAAGCTGGAATGGTGAAGTAGCCGTCCCATTTAGGTGTATTTATAAGATTTCCAATATTTTCTGGTTCGCTCCATTTGGTCCAAGTGCTATCGAGTCTTCTGCTAAGAAATATATCACTATCGCCATAACCCGGAAATCCAGCCGTTGAAAAATATATCGTTCTTCCATCTGCTGCAATGAATGGCGTACTTTCATTTTCAGCCGTATTTATTGTAGCACCAAGATTAACTGGCTTTGACCAAATTCCATCGTTATTTAGAAATGAGACGTACAAATCTTTATCACCCTTGCTATCTTTTCTTTGACAAGCCATTATCAAAACCTTCCCATTTGGGGCAATTGTAAACTCTGTATAACTATTCAAATTATAGTAATCATTAATGCGTTCTTCTTTAGGAAAATCCCAGCCTAATTTATTTCTTTTAGATTTTGATAAACCCGGTCGGTAAGTGCCATCGGGCATATAAACATTGACTAAGTAAATAGTTTTACCATCGGCCGAAATGGTAGAAACCGCATTATGTTCGTCGGTATTAATTGGGCTGCCAATATTTTCCGCTTCTCCCCATGTTCCATCAGGTAAGATCTTAGATACCCACACATCTTGTCTTTTAGTTTTTCCGATGTTCATGTCATGTCCTTCTCTCGTAAAGAAAAGGGTTTTACCATCAGGAGTAATGATTGGGGCAACTTCTCTTTTTTGAGTATTTATTGTTCTTCCCAAGTTTTCTTTGGTAACGTCTTTGGGAATATCTTTAGCGTGATTTATTTTTGCCTCAAAAGGAAGTTCAATTTCTGATATGCCAATGGCATCTATTTGGTTATACCCTGATACCTTAGCTGGTGCTAAAATGAGTTTGATTGCAAAAACTTTAAACTCAGTTTGAGGAATGATGATGTTCCACATTCTTCCCTTTCCAACAAGACCATCTTCTTTATTTTCGTGAAGAATATATTCTTTGTCAAGCGAATCATAGGCTAAAACTCTTACTACAGAGCCTGCATTAAAGTTTTCACCAATACAAATTTGTTTTATTTTTGTGGGGGTTTCAAAACCTACTTTAATAAATTCTTCAGCGTAAGTATCCGCTCCAGCAGGCGACCACGCACAGGCACTTTCGCCAGTTTGGGGTAGTTTATTGGGCGAACCAATTACTTGAATGGCTCTGTATTTTGGCCCTGGACTATTGGCATCAACTCTTTCGGATGAAAAAGCTAATACTTTACTTGCCCACTGAACTTTTGGTTGGGCTTGTACGCATTGTCCAATAAGTAAAAATATTACTAACCCAAATTTATAAAAAGTGGTAATAACAGCTTGTATTGAATATGTGCTTTGAAAAGTAAAAATCATTTTTATTGATATTCACTAGGTGATATTATTATGGGGCTAAAATTATTCGTCAACAACGAAAGTAGTCAATTTTATGGCAGCATCAAAGATTCTAACGTTTACAAGTATGGATTTATGTTTAAGTTCTATAAAAAATAATAATTTGGGTTCTTAATTTATTCATTTAGAGATGATTATGAACATTGATTGTGACTTTTATCAAATGAAATTTTAATTTAACTTTTTGTTAACAAAATAATCTTCTAAAATTTCAACAAAAACTTTCATTCTAACGTTTTGTTTACGAATTTAGCGGAATAATTCGGGTTACGACCGCATAGCCGGTCCGATTAATTAAATTTTAAAAAGCTCATAGTCCAATGAAAAAATCATTCCTAACCGTTGCGGTTGTACTAGGTATTGCATCAGTATCAAAAGCACAGACAAAAATTCCACCAGATGTAGAAAAGTTATTACAAAAAAATACTTGTTTGGCTTGTCATAAAGTTGATACTCGTTTGGTTGGCCCTGCTTATGTTGAGGTAATGAAAAAGAAAAAATATAAGCCTGAACAAATTGTAGAATTAATTTACAAACCAAAACCATCTAACTGGGAAGGTTATCCTCCGATGGCGGCATTACCAAATGTTCCAAAAGATGAAGCAATGAAAATCGCTAAATGGATTTCTTCATTGAAGTAATTGTGGTCTAAGATTATAATAAAAGCCTCTGCTGATTCATCAACAGAGGCTTTTATCATTTAAGTATTTATACTACTATTCTTCTTCGTTTTCTTTTTCAATAGACTTATTATCTTCATCTACAATTACAAAAACGGTTTCACCGCTTTTTTTCATGAGGTATTGCTCACGGGCAAACTTCTCCATCGAACTTTGATTTCCCATTACTTCATGCTCTTCTTTTTTTACTTTTTTTAATTCTTCTACATAATATTCTTGTTGCTCTTCCAGCTCCGAGAGTTTCTGCCAAAGTCTGAATTGAGCAATTAAATTGCTACCATCAAAAAAAGCTATCCATAAAAGTAAACCAACTAAGGTGACTACATAAAAGCGGTATTTATGTATAAATCTTGGGATATAAATTCTCATATTTTATAATTTTAAGCACGATTGGATGTCAAAAGTAGCAAAAACAAAAAAGTCTGCCAATAGTTTGACAGACTTTTGTTTGGTCAAGAAGTTGTTAGATAACAACCTATTAACGATGATTTATGTGCTAAATCAGAATTTTAATCCTGGAAATACAGCTGCCGAACCTAATTCTTCTTCAATACGAAGTAATTGGTTATATTTAGCCATACGGTCAGAGCGTGAAGCCGAACCAGTTTTGATTTGACCAGTATTTAAAGCTACTGCCAAGTCAGCGATTGTTGCGTCTTCAGTTTCACCCGAACGGTGAGACATGATGCTCTTATATTTGTTTTTGTGAGCTAAGTTTACAGCATTGATTGTTTCAGTTAATGAACCAATTTGGTTTACTTTAACTAGGATTGCATTGGCAATACCTTTGTCAATACCTTCTTGTAAACGTTTTACGTTAGTTACGAATAAATCGTCACCTACTAATTGGCATTTTCCACCAATTAATTTAGTTTGCTCAGCCCAACCAGCCCAATCGTCTTCGGCCATACCGTCTTCTATAGAAATGATTGGGTATTTGCTCACCCATGACTCCCAGTATGCAGCCATTTCAAGTGAATTTAATTGCTTACCATCAGATTTCTTGAAAGTATAAAGACCTGTCTCTGCATTGTAGAATTCAGAAGCAGCAGCATCCATCGCGATGAATACATCTTCGCCTGGTTTGAAACCTGCTTTCTCAATTGATTGCAATACGATTTCGATAGCTTCTTCGTTTGATTTGATGTTTGGTGCAAAACCACCTTCATCACCAACGTTTGTTGAATAACCTTTTGATTTTAATACTTTCTTTAAGTTATGGAAAATATCAGTGCCCATTTGTAAAGCATGTGAGAATGACTCAGCTTTAGCAGGCATAACCATAAACTCTTGGAAATCAATTGAATTATCAGCGTGAGAACCACCATTTAAGATGTTCATCATTGGTACTGGTAATGTATTTGCATTTACACCACCTAAATAGCGGAATAATGATAAGCCAGCTTCGTAAGCAGCTGCTTTTGCTACTGCCAATGAAACACCTAAGATAGCATTTGCTCCTAAGTTACCTTTATTTGGAGTGCCATCAAGGTCAATCATGATTTGGTCAATTAAGTTTTGCTCAAAAACGTTTGCTCCTAAGATTTCAGAAGCGATGCTTTCGTTTACATTCTTAACTGCTTTCAAAACACCTTTGCCTTGATAGATTTTTGAATCATCATCACGTAATTCAACGGCTTCGTGTACGCCTGTTGATGCACCCGAAGGAACAGCAGCACGTCCTAAATATCCGTTATCTGTTAAAACATCTACCTCAACAGTAGGGTTACCTCTTGAATCGAGAATTTGTCTTGCGTGTACTCTAACAATTTGGCTCATTGTAAGTATTAGGTATTTTGATTATAAAAAATATTGGAATCGTACAAGAAAACGATATTTTCTTTGGTGATTGGGGGTAAAATTAGCTAAATTTTCAGAACTGGGCAAATCAAAGTATGAATTGTATATGAATTTGCTGGTTGACCAATATTTAATCAGTGTAAACTACATTATACAATATTCATGGTTTGTTCTTTGATTTTCTCTAGTTCGTCTTTCATCTGAACAACTAACCTTTGAATCACCGAGTCGTTTGCTTTCGAGCCGATGGTATTGATTTCTCTGCCAATTTCTTGAGCAATGAAATTTAGTTTTTTGCCGTTTGAAGCAACTTTTAATTCAGCAATGAAATATTCTAAGTGATTTTTCAAGCGAACTTTTTCTTCCGAAATATCAAATTTCTCAACGTAATAGATAAGTTCTTGCTCGAAACGATTTTTATCAAAGCTTTCGCTTGAAGACCATTCTGCAACTGCTTTTGCAATTCTCTCACGTACAACTGGAATACGTTTAGGGTCTTGTGCTTCAACTTCAGTCAATAAGTGGCTAATGTTTTGAATGTATTCTTCAAATTTAAAAGCAGTATTTTTTCCTTCTTGTGCTCTAAATTCTTTACACTTTGTTAGGGCCTGATTGATGGCTGTTTTCATTAAATCCCATTCTGCTTTTGCGTCGGCTTCGTTTAGCGAATCATTGTTATATGCATTGGGCATCATAGAAGCCATTCTTAAAAGTTCCGTTGGGCCTGGCTCGAAGCCTAGTTCGTTGGCAGTTGCCTGTAAATCACGGAAATAAGCCTTTATTAATGGGCGATTAACGACTGTTGCTGCACCTGATTCATCTTTTGGTACAACGTTCATCATGAATTCTACTTTTCCTCGCTCAAGTTCTTGGGTAAGAATATTTCTGATTTCTATTTCGCGTTCTGAATACGTACGTGGAATACGGCAATAGATATCAAAGAATTTTGAATTTAAAGATTTGATTTCGACAGTTACAGAAATTTTGGTGTTCTCGACAGTGGCCGAACCAAAACCAGTCATTGATTGGAGCATGAATTAGAATTTCTGAATGTATGAGATTTTTATTTTGAGTTGGAAAGAGTAACCAGCTCATAAATTTAAGCTCATAGAGTTTGAACAATAAATTTTAAGCAAATAACGCAAAAATATACTACATTTTCTCTACTATTTTCATTTTTCTCATATAAAGCGAAGGTCGAGCAAGTAGATTTCTACGTTCGCGGCCCCAAACCAAGAAATTATCATCGAACCATGGCAAAAATCCAGTTATTTGTTCGTTTCCAGCCTCTTCATACATACCTTTGGCAACTACTTCGCCAGTATCACTATCAAGCAAATTTGTATAAATGACATTCCCAAACTGACATCCGCCCAAGATTCGATTTTTATTTATCAAAAACTGCATGGCAGGTTTAACATTTGATTCTAAAATGTCAAGCTTACTCCCTGTCTGCGTACGAGAACGCATGGTATATATGTATGATGTGAGGCCATCTAGGGCGATAACAGAATTCCAGAGAATTTGGGCTTCGTTATTAAATTTACATATCATACTGTATTGATACTTAACCTTTCCGGTGTATTCTTGATTAGAGATATTTGCATCGAAAAAATCAAACACACACATAACTGATTTTCCATTATCAAGAAGTTTAAGTTGATGAACTATGGCATAAGGCGGTGCTTTTTGCTTCTGATTTAGTAAGTTGGAGAATTCTGAAAATTCTGTGTATTTTACTTTTTCAGGTGAGAAGTTTTCGTCTAAACAAGCTGTATATAAGCCTCGTACCCTAAAACTTAAACCCTTTGTGTAGGTGCCAATAACAAATAATTTCCCCCCAATTCTGATTGTTTTTGCTTCGTTGAACTGTTTTTTATCATTCGGAATTGTAAAACTACTTAGTTGAAACCCTTCTTTTGAATATTTTTTTATGAGTAATGTTCCTTTAGCTTGTTGTTTTAAAATAACTGTAAAACTCTCGTTATCGGCATATAGTGATAAGAATTGAGCATTTTTGTTCAATAAATTTGGTAAAACTTTAAATGTTCCATCATCATGGAATATCATCACAACTGGTCTTTCCTTGTATTTGCAAGCAACGAAACAATCTTCTCCTACAACTCTGAATGTAAACATTTTGATGCCTTCGGGTAGTGACCCTTCAATTTTTTGTTGAATCCCAGTTTTGATGGATGTTTTAAGGAGTGTTATTTTATTCTTGCTTAAAAAGTTATTAAACATAGCATAATGAAAAAGAGAATCGTTTTGTTCTCCGATAAAATCATATTTAGAGTCTATTTTAAAATCATTTTGCCAGATATTTTTAATGCTACGGTCGTATCCTTCGGTATGAACAAAAGTAAATTTCTCATCAGAATTGATATCTGACATGATTGTTCCGTTTTGCCCCATTGGAATGATATTATTATGTTTGATTGGTTTAAATCCAAATTCTTCAATATTGGGTTGGCCTCCTTGTTTGATGTGGCTTTTGGGAATTACGCTTGTTTTGGGAGCAAGCCTTGCCGCCGTTTCTATAGATTCTTGTGAAGGTGAGACTCTTTGAGCAAAAATATTACTGTAAATAGTGGTAATGCACAGCCAAAATAAAGTTTTTTTCATAATTAATGCAGGTTAGTAGTAGTAAAGTTAGCTAGTAGAATTGCTAAAATACAAATAACTTGACACTTTTCTTCTAAAAAAACTGTACTTTTGCAGCCCAGTAGGGCAGTTTTTTAAACTTGTCCATAATAAAAAAGGAAATCAGTTTTATGAATATCGAGCAATCATTAAAAAAAGCCATTCAAGAAGCACTTTTGGCACTGTATCAAGTAGAAGAGGAAGTGATTTTACAACCCACAAAAAAAGATTTTGAAGGAAACTATACCTTTGTTGTTTTTCCTTTAGTGAAATCTTTGCGAAAAAATCCAGTGGAGTTGGGTAATGCCATCGGTCAATATTTGAAAGATAAAAACAGCTTTGTGAGTGGATTTAATGTAGTGCAAGGTTTTTTAAATATTGTACTTGATAATGGCGTATGGATTGATACACTTAATGCAATTTTAGCTGATGATTCATTTGGGCAATTACCTTCAAATGGACAGTCGGTAATGGTCGAGTTTTCTTCGCCAAATACCAATAAACCACTACACTTAGGACACCTCCGTAATAATTTTTTGGGCGAATCTGTTTCGAGTATTTTGAAAGCAGGCGGTTTTGATGTAATCAAAACAAGTTTGGTCAATGACCGTGGTATTCATATTTGTAAGTCGATGTTGGCTTACCAAAAATTTGGCAACAATGAAACACCTGAATCATTAGGAATGAAAGGCGACCATTTGGTTGGCAAATATTATGTAGAGTTTGATAAGGCTTATAAAGCAGAAATTAATCAGTTAGTTGCCGAAGGAAAAACAGAAGATGAGGCAAAAAAAATCGCTCCTTTAATGCTTGAAGCACAAGCAATGCTTCAGAAATGGGAGCAAGGTGATGCCGAAGTCATGGCTTTGTGGCGTAAAATGAATGATTGGGTTTTTGCGGGCTTCAATGAAACTTATCAAAAAATTGGAGTTTCTTTTGATAAAGTTTACTATGAATCGAATACTTACTTATTGGGTAAAGATTTAGTAGAAGAAGGTCTTGCAAGTGGCGTGTTTTTCAAAAAAGAAAATGGTAGTACTTGGATTGATTTGAAAGAAGAAGGGCTTGATGAAAAACTCGTTTTGCGTGCAGATGGAACTTCGGTATATATCACACAAGATTTAGGTACAACCGATATGAAATTCAATGATTTTCATAATGATAAATCAATTTGGGTGGTAGGAAATGAGCAAGATTACCATTTTCAAGTATTGTTTGCCATTATGAAGCGTTTAGGTCGCTCGTATGCTGATGGTTGTTATCATTTAAGTTACGGAATGGTTGATTTACCTTCAGGTAAAATGAAGTCTCGCGAGGGGACAGTGGTTGATGCTGATGACCTTGTGGCAGAAATGATTGAAACTGCCGCTGAAACAACCCGTGAGCGTGGTAAAATTGATGATTTTACTAAAGATGAGGCCGAAAATTTATTCCAAATGCTGGCTTTAGGTGCTTTAAAATACTTCTTACTTAAGGTTGAACCAAAGAAGAGAATGTTGTTTAATCCAGCAGAATCTATTGATTTTCAAGGAAATACGGGTCCATTTATTCAATATACACACGCACGTATTTGCTCTATCTTGCGTAAAGCAGAGGCGATGAATGTGCCAGTGAATAATCAAGTGAAAAATATTGACATCTTAAAACAAGAGTCAGAATTGATTTATTTATTGAATGAATATCCGACTGTTATCCAAAAAGCATGTAATGAATATTCGCCAGCAGTAATTGCAAATTATGTTTATGAATTGGCAAAGACTTTTAACCAATTCTATGCCGAAGTTTCAATAATGAATGAAACAGATGCCGATAAGCAGCAATTCAGACTTTCGCTAATTAAAACTGTCGCTCAAACAATTTCAAAATCAATGAGTTTATTAGGTGTACAAGTACCTACACGTATGTAACCTTCAATAAAATATGAAAAAGAAATTAATTATCGTAACAGTATCAGTTTTAGCAGTTGGAAGTCTTATGAGTTTCAGAATTATCAAACATTTATTTTCAAATAAGCAATTAGCAGTTGCAAAACCCTCGAATATTATGGCTAAAGGCTCATTTTATGATTTCAAGTTGAAGTCACTTGATGGAAAAGAAACCATTGATTTTGCTAAATACAAAGGGAAAAAGATTGTTGTACTTAATACAGCTTCTGAATGTGGATATACCCCACAATATGCTGATTGGCAAAAGTTTCACGAAAAATACGGTGATAAAATTGTAGTTTTAGGAGTTCCAGCTAATAATTTTGGAGGACAAGAACCAGGTTCAAACAAGGAAATTGCTACTTTTTGTCAGAAAAACTACGGTGTAACTTTTCAAATGCTTGAAAAAATTAGTGTAGTTGGCAATGACCAGCACCCCTTGTATCAGTGGTTAAGCAAAAAAGACATGAATGGCTGGAATGATAAGGCACCAACTTGGAATTTCTGCAAATATGTAATAAATGAAAAAGGGGAGGTTGCAAATTTCTTTGCTTCTGGTGTAAAACCCGATTCCCCTGAATTTAAAAAAGCAGTAGGACTTTAATTTAAAATTAAAAGAGTGCGTGTTTACATTCACTCTTTTTTTCTCTTTAATAACTATATAATCATGAAGCATTGGCTTTCAGCAGCTCGCCCACGCACACTTCCTTTGGCATTGGCGAGTATTTTTATGGGTGGTTTTTTGGCAGCATCAGTTGGTAAGTTCGATTGGTTAATCTTTACCTTATGTTGCCTTACAACTATTGCCCTACAAGTTTTATCAAACTTTGCCAATGATTACGGTGATACACAAAATGGTGCTGATTTAGCGGGTAGGGTGGGGCCTGAACGTGCTGTTCAGTCGGGTGCAATTACACCGAAACAAATGCTCAATGGTATAATTTTTATGGTCGTATTATGTTTGGTTTTGGGTATTTCTTTATTGTATTTTGCATTTAAGGATGCTTCAAAAAACGACTTTTTGGGCTTTTTGGGGCTCGGTTTAATTTCAATGCTGGCAGCATATACATATACAGCAGGTAAAAAACCTTATGGCTATGCGGGGTTAGGAGATGTTTCAGTGTTTATTTTCTTTGGTTTAGTAGGTGTATTAGGTAGTAATTATCTTTTCACGAAGTCATTTTCTTGGCTAAATGTTTTGCCTGCCTTCTCTTGTGGTTTGTTTGCTACGGGTGTTTTAAATATCAATAACATTCGTGATATTGAATCTGATACTCGTGCGGGGAAAAAGACAATACCGGCTCGATTAGGTAAGCCTAAAGCGATTATTTATCATTGGTTTTTATTGAGCTTTGGTATGATTAGTATGCTGATTTTTAGCTATTTGCAAGCAGCTAGTAACTATTATTATATCATTTGTTTTCCTTTATTTTTTATCAATGGTATAAAGGTTTCTCGTTTGCCAAATCCCGACCCAATGCTTAAACAAATGGCTCTTTCTACCTTAGTTTTTGTGCTTTCATTTGGGCTTTCGCAAATTTTATTTTAATCACTAATAAATTTTAGTTTCTTACTACAATAAAAAAGTTTCTGTGATTGGTTTCACAGAAACTTTTCGTACAGTCTAGCTTTTTATTTTACAACTGTTCCTTTAGCAGCTTCTTGTGAAGCTAAAAACTTTTTCTCATTAGCATTTATTTTCACCACGACTCTTCTATTTCTACGTCTGCCTTCTGGGGTGCTATTACTTTCAACGGGTCTTGTAGCTCCATAACCCGCAATCGCAATTCGGTCTGCATTTACATTATGTGCTTTAAAATACAAAGCAACCGTTTTGGCTCTTAATTCTGAAAGCTTCTTATTATTCAACTGATTTCCACTACTATCGGCATGTCCTTCTATAAAAATTTCTGTGTATGGATATTGGCTCAACACACTTGAAATATCGTCGAGGACACCTTTGGCATCGACAGTTAATTTTTCGGAACTAGATTCAAAATAAAAATCTGGCTGGAATGTAATATTAATGCCATCCGCAGTTCTGACAATCTCTGCCTTTTGATTCGATGCACCAATTAAATCGGTAGCTAACAAATCCAGCATTTTGCCAATCTTTGCTGCCGCTTCAGCGGCTGCGGGGTCTTTTTTACTTTTATTATTGGTAGTTTTTTTTGAAGAGTTACAAGCAACAAGTAGAGATAAAATAATGACCGTACTTGCGATTAAACGCATGATTTTCATAGAATTTGGATTTATTGTGCAACGTAAGTCTAATTATTTTTACTCAAAAATAATAGATTATGTAAAAATCTAAAAAAATGTAAAAACAACAAGCTATTTAAGTGTAAAATTATTAAACGGTATTGTTTGTCATATTTTTAAAATCTTTTGATAAAAACTATTGAGTAAATAGGCATAAAATTTATCTTTGCTAAATTAAACTGTTGTAATAAATCACAAATAAGATATTCACGTTAAATAATGTTTATACTTAATTGAAACTTACCTAAAAATTTATATGAAAAGACTACTGTTCCCATTATTAACCATTTGTTTTGCTGTTTGTATTACAAAAGTTAATGCTCAGCAAACGGCATCAGAATATTTTGAAATTGGAGTAAATAAAAGTAAAGCAGGTGATTATATTGGTGCATCACAAGCCTATAGTACGGCGATTGCAATGAATCCTGAAAATGCGGCTAGTTATTACAACCGTGGTTTGGCGAAGCAGCAATTAAAAGACCATCGTGGAGCAATCTTAGATTTTGACCGTACGATTGACCTTGACCCTAAAAATGCTTTAGCATATCTTTATAGAGGAAAAAGCAAAAGTGAACAAGATGACCACCGTTCGGCACTTCAAGATTATAACCGTACCATTGAACTAAATCCTGAAGATGCAATGGCTTATCTTTACCGTGGAATGACAAGGGCCAAGTTATTGGATTATCGTCGTGCCATCCAAGACTTTACGAAGGTTGTTGAATTGAATCCTGAAGATGATAAGATGTATCAGGCCTTTTTCTCTAGAGGGGCATGTAAATCTCGATTAGAAGATTATCAAGGAAGTATCACCGACTTCACAAAGGCGATTGATATGAATCCGAAGCGTTCTCAATCTTTTGCAAGCAGAGGTTTTAGCCGTTTAAAAATCAATGACTTTGCTGGTTCAATTAAAGATTTTGATGAAGCAGTTAAATTGAACCCAGAAGACAGTGAATCTTATTTTAATCGTGGATTTGCCAAAACTAAAATTGAAGATTTCCGTGGAGCAATGAATGATTATGATAAAGCCATTCAGCTTGACCCTAAAAATGTACGTGCATTTTACGGAAGAGGCTTCTGTAATAGTAAACTTGGAAATCAAAAAGATGCTACTTCCGATTTAACGAAAGCGATTGAAGTAGATAACATGAGCATTGACTCAAAAGTATACTATACAGGAAGAATTACTAAAAAAACTTTAGACGAACTTCGAAGTGTAGTACAAGAAAAAAGTAGAATTAATGAATTTTCAGAAGACCGCTCAGAGGCTTATTATAGCAGAGGTATTTCTAAATTCAAATCAGGTGATGGTAAAGGAGCGATTTTAGACTTAAATAAGTCTATCGAATTAAACCCTACTTACGCTGAAGCGTATTTTTCACGTGGTTTGGTGCGATCATCTATGGGACTTCAAAAAGAAGCTTTACAGGATTGTTCAAATGCCATAAAATTGAACCCTAAATACGCCGAGGCATATTATGTAAGAGGTATAATCAAACATGCTTTGGGCGATGAAAACGCTGGTTGTTATGACCTTAGCCGTGCGGGTGAGTTGGGATATTCTGCCGCGTATAATGTTATTCGCGAATATTGTAACTAATCATAGAAAATTAAAAGCATAAAAAAACTCCATCTCTGAAGATGGAGTTTTTTTATGCTTGATAGTAATTATAATTCAACTAATGTATCTGAATCACACTGGAAAATAAATTGTACACTTTCAGCAAGTTCAGTTTCAGAAAGCTTTTTTACTTGTGTATCAAAGCTACCTGCATATTTATTAGTAATTTTTTCGGCTTTTCTTATTATTTCTGCAATAAATGGGTGTTTAGATTTACCAATATTTTGTCCAAAATCTTGAATATCAGCCTTAAACATTAAGTTTACAGGAATTTTATACATTTGGCCATTTCGAGCCGCACATACACATACTGGTTCATAAGCTACTGAAGAAGCGTATTCTCCTAATTTTCTTTGAGCAGTTTTGTATTCTTCGTCAGTTTCACCAAAAATAATAGCTACTTTCTTTCTATGAGCATTTACTCTTCCCTCAATCAGACTATCAATTTTTTCTAAAAGATTTCTCAGAGCAACTGTATTTTTACCACTTCTGATACGCTCACGGATAGACTGTCTTACGAAATAAGTAATTGATTGTGTCACGGTAAGACCGATTTCTGCCATTTGCTTGAAAATAAGCGAGGCTGGCGACATACCGGGTAAGGTATTTGGGTCGTGTAGTAATACACGGCTATCGGGAGTTAAGAAACCATCAATACGAGTTACCACGCTAAATCCTAAATTATTGAAAGCTTTAAGCAAATTATCGTGAATTTTGTTTAGGTTTTCTATACTCGTTTCTACTGGAATACGCTTTTTTGTGACGTTTGACTTATATTTAGATTTGAAATCAAAAGTTTGAATTTCACCGTAAATCTCGGTAGGAGGTAAGGCTAAAGCTGTTCCGTCGTCATGTTGAATTACACCGCACGAAAACTCTTGTCCTACCACAAATTCTTCAATCATTACGTGGTCTTCAGCATTTGCTGAAATGGCAGTTACTGAATCTAAAGTAAATAGAAGTGCATCTAATTCTTCCATCAATTCAGCGGGGTGATGTAGAATTTTTCCGTTGACATAAAGTGGAAAGCCAATACCTTCGTCTAGGTTCGAGGTTTTTTCCATTAAATGCCTTTTCTGGCGGTCAGTCATTTTTTCCCATTCTCGTTTCAAGAAAGTTGTTTCGAAGAAACATTGTTGAATGGCTTTCGTAAATTCTTCTAAACTTCTCTTTCTAACAATTGCCACCCCAATAGATGAACCCTGGTGAGGAGCTTTGACCACGAATGGAAAACCTATATTATTAATTAAATCTGTAAACAATTTCGAGCGGTCTGCCACTTGCCATTCATCACGAGTAAAAGTAACCATTTTCTTTTTTTGGCCTGTTACAAGTGAAAGTAGCTTATTTTGCATGGGTTTGTCAATACCCACCGCAGAACCCATTAAACCAGGGCCCATGTATGGAATTCCATACCATTCTAATAATCCTTGTATAGCACCATCTTCTGCTTGAGGACCATGCATAATGACAAATGCAAAATCCATTAAATTAGAGAAATCTGTCGGCTGAACTTGCTTACCAACTTTATAAATGAGTTTATATAGTTGTGTTTCGTTGAGTTCTCCTAATGACTCTATATATACTCTAAAGCCTCGGTTCAGATTTTTAGATGGAAAGAAATCTCTTATTGAATCTTCATATAGTAGCTCAGGATTAATTTGGATGAAATGCCCCAAGCTATCAACAAAAATAGGAACAGGTTCGAAAATAGCTTTGTCAATATGTTCAAAAGCTGTCTTTCCCCCTAAATAAGAAATTTCTCTTTCTCGTGCTTGTCCGCCGAAAAAAACACCGACTCTGATTTTGTTTGTCATTATTAAGTTTTGTTCACAGTTTGGCTCTGCCAGTAGAGTTCCATTCAGGAAATAACATGGCATAAATGAAAAATACTTTCGTAATTAGTTCTGTTTGCAAGTTAATAAAAAAGCCACTTGTAAAAACAAGTGGCTTAGATTTTTAAACGTAATTTCTATAAAAAATCCAATTTATTTCAAAAAGCTGGAGTTAGATTAAGAGCTTCCACTTTCTTTATTTCAGGTACTGCTTTCAAAATAGCTTCTTCTAAGCCTGCTCTAAAAGTCATAGAAGACATTGGACATGTGCCACAAGCACCTAATAATTCGATTTTAGCTGTTAAATCTTCGGTTACTTCTACAACTCTCACATTGCCTCCATCAGTTTGTAGATATGGTCTTACGCTATTCAGTGCGTTCTCTACTTTTTCTAATAAATTTTCCATCTAAGCTTATTTTCAGCAAATATATCCTTGTAAAAGTAATAAAAAATAGCAGGAATTAAAAGAAAGAAATAATTTGGTTAAAAACTTTCTTTAACTACAAGCATTCAAATAAAATAAGTTCAAAAATAATAAAGGTTTATCTTACCTCAACTCTGGCTGTTTTTTGACCAGAAGCATTTCGAATTGCCACCTGACGAGCTAATTCTTCAGCAGCATCTCTGAAGGCCTGACTAACAATTGGTTCGTCATCCATCATCACTGGGCGGCCATTATCACCACCCTCTCTAATACTTTGTACAATCGGGATTTGCCCTAATAGTGGCACTTGGAGTTTTTCCGCCATATTTTTTCCCCCATCTTTACCAAAAAGATAATATTTGTTATTGGGTAATTCAGCAGGAGTAAAGTAAGCCATATTTTCAACGATACCTAAAATCGGCACATTGATTTGCTGCTGACGAAACATTGAAACACCTTTGGTAACGTCGGCTAAAGCTACTTTTTGTGGGGTTGTGACAACGACAGCTCCTGTAAGTGGAACCGTTTGAACAAGGGTAAGATGAATATCACCAGTGCCCGGAGGAAGGTCAATTAACAAATAGTCCAAATCGCCCCAATCAACATCACCAAAAAATTGTCGTAGTGCCTGACTAGCCATTGGCCCACGCCAAACAACTGCACTTTCGGGCGGTGTTAGGAAACCAATAGAAATCATTTTAATGCCATATTGTAAGATTGGGTTAATCATGTTTTTACCATCTTTTTGTGTAATCAATGGTTGTACATCTTCAGCACCAAACATAATCGGAATTGAAGGCCCAGAAATATCAGCATCAATAATACCAACTTTAGCACCCGATTTTTTTAACGCCATTGCCAAATTTACTGTAACAGTAGATTTTCCTACTCCACCTTTACCTGAGGATACAGCAATGATATTTTTTACACTTGATAATACAGGTGCATTATTTCTGATAGAGGTTACGTCGGCTGTCATATTAACTGTAACCTGAACATCAGGGTTTAGGTGTTTATGTATAGCATCAACGCAATTTTTCTTGATAAGTTCTTTGAGCGGACATGCTGGGGTTGTTAGAACAACCGTGAATGTTACTTGATTTACTCCTACCTCAATATCTTTAATCATATTGAGCGTAACTAGGTCTTTCTTTAAATCAGGCTCCTCAACTGTACTGAGGGCTTGTAGCACTTTTTCTTTAGTGATGGTTAGTTCTCCCATTTTTGTATTGTTGTACGGGGTAATGTACGGGTCTAAGTAATTATTTTTCCTTTCAGGACTGCCACTTCTGAGCCTTGAGCATGAAGTACTGAAATTGGCTGCTTATCTTTTAAAAAAGCGAATTCTTTACCATAAAGTTCCTCAAAATTACACAAGATTTGGTACTTATTCACTCTATGTACCAACCAACGTGGGTGTTGTACTTGATATTCATTGGTTTTTTGTGTAGAATAAGCCGCATAACCCCAATAATGTTCTGTGATAAATTCTTCTTCGCTTCCTAAACTTATGGTTTGTGGAGTTAAATCTGACCAAACTTGTAAACTATTCCAACCAGAACGCGACTTCCACTCGTATTGTGCAGATATTTCATGATTATCTGTTATAATCTTATGATTACAAGGGTGGGTTGCGTAATTCTCCCTGTAAAGTGAATTGGCAATCAAAGTAATCATAGCTTTTGGTACGATTTCTTTCACAAAAACAACTCCTCTTTTCCATTCACCGTTATCGTTGTAGCGTACATAAAAGCGTAGGTTCACTTCTTCAAAGTTGGTATGAAAGGGGAATTTAATACCTAGCACCTGCGTATCGATAAACTGAAAGCCCACTAAACTTACATAGCACCGACCATTCCAAAAATCGAGTTCGGTTTTGTAGGGGAGGTGTTTCTTTAGAATTTCTGGCGAAACTTCATAATTGGCCATTACTAAGTTTTGCCACTTTGCTTTTAAAAAGGTGTTACCAAACATTTTGAATAGGCTTTTAAACAAAAAAACTATAAAACGATGCAATTGTTACATCGTTTTACAGTTTTTTGTTGAGTTTTTTATGCCGCCACTAATTGCGAACGTACTAACTCAATTTCGCTAGTAACATCAATTTTATTACTTAAAATTGTTAGTTTTTCTAGCAAATCGTTGAGAAACCTTTGATGAGCAGGCGTATCAACTTGAATAGGACGATGATTAAGCGACATTTTTACTTTATTCCACTCTTTTAGGAAAATATTTAAGTCTTCAGTAAAGTAAGTATTTGCAAATTTCTCAAAAATATATTGCTCTGCTTGTTCATTCGGATGAATCATATCTGCCTTGTAGAAACGATAATCACGAAGGTCATCCATCATGATTTCATAACTAGGAAAATAATGTACATCGCTAAAATCTTGCTCCAAATGATAGCACGCAGTACGGAGAATACTCTTACTTACGGAGTTGAGTTGGAGTGTTTCACGCGTATGGCGTACTGGGCTCACGGTCAACAAGATTTTTATCTTATTGTTTTGCATTTTCAAAGTTTCATACATCGGACGGAATTTCATGATAATGTCCTTTACATTGAGTAGTTCTTTTTTGAAGTGCGAAGCAGGTGTTTTATGGCAATTTGATACAATTTGACTGTTTTCCTTGAGCTGATAAACAATTGATGTGCCAAGCGTAATGACTAAAAAGTTTGCTTTACGAAGAAACTGATTTACGTTTCTATGCGTAAGGTTTAACTCTTTTTCAAGCTCTTCTTTCGAATGGGCATAAAACTTCGAATGAAAATCATAATGTTGCCATATTCCATTATTTTCAAGCATAAGATGCTTAAAAATGGGTTGATTTTGCAAACTATGACTAATTAGCTTGAATATCGAAGCGGGGTTAAATACAGTGCCATAAGGATTACAAAGGCATTGTAGTTTATTGTCAGTTAACTGACTACCTATGACCTCGGAAAAACACGAACCAACGGTCATGATTTTTGAGTCAGTGCTGATTTTGAAGCGAGCGGGTGCCACTTCAATTTCAGTACGAAAATCCATTTTATTTATTTTAGGGGTTAGTTATAGTAAATTGACTGATAATCAATTACTTGCGAAGGTAAATTTATATTAGAACACTTGCAAATTATTTCGTAAAAAAATACAAAATTTAATATGAAGCTACTTAGAGCTGATTCTGAGCATTCGGAATAGATAAGCAAATTAGAATGTTTAACTAGGATTTATTGCGTACTTGAAAGACTATGTAGAGGCATCATTTTGTTATTCTCGCTTTAAGTAAGATTCGACTTTTTAGAAAACTGGAATTTTATTTTATTCAAAGGAAAAATTCCTATTAGTAAAACTGAACAGAAATTTTTAAACCATAATATCACCAACAAAGGTGTCATAAGGAGACATAAAAGATTAAAGTTTCTCTACTTTTTTTAATTTATGCATCGGCTAAACAAATGCTTTCGTCTATGTTTTTGAACCAAACCAATAGACGTTGATAATGAAAAGATTTCTTCTTTATTTTCTATTACTACTTATTTTTTTACCAAAAGAATCAGCCGCACAAGTGCCTAAAATGGCGGAAGTAAACACGAAGGTCATCAAAGATGAGTTTTACAATAATATTCCGTTAACTACCATTTTAGCTGATTTAGAAGAAAAGTATGGCTTAAAACTACTTTATGATAAAGATTTGTTGAAGTCATATAATGTTACTCACTGGTTTTCGAATGAAACGATTGAATCGGGTTTGAGGTCAATATTGAAAAAACTACCACTCAAGCAATTTATTGATGAAAATGGATTTATAAGCATTGTCCCAAAATCTGCAAAGATTGAAACCATTGTAGATAAACAGTATAATGGAAAGGCTGATAAGACCAATTTTACACTTACAGGAAGAATCATAGACATCACTAATGGCGAGAATCTTCCTTTTGCATCGGTTAAAGTAAAAGGCGAACAAATAGGTAGTCAGTCGAATGTTGATGGATATTTTACCCTTCTCAAAGTGCCATCAGATACCGTTACATTAGAGATTTCGTATGTGGGTTACCGGACACGAGATTATCATCTAAATCCTAAGCTTGATGTAAATGATTTAAAAATTGAAATTGAGCCTGCAGTTGATATGCTCGATGAGGTGATAGTTGAGGGTGAAAAGACCGAGGTTTTGAAAGCAAATGAAATTGTGGGTATGATAAAAATGACCCCAAGAAACATTGCTAAATTGCCAAATGTTGGTGAGCGTGACCCTTTCAGAGCTTTTCAATTAATGCCAGGGGTAAGTGCTTCAAATGAATCTTCCTCGGGGCTTTATGTACGTGGAGGTACGCCAGACCAAACATTGGTGCTTTATGATGGATTTACAGTTTATCATGTTGACCACCTTTTTGGTTTTTTTTCTGCCTTTAACTATAATGCAATAAAAGATATTCAGCTTTATAAAGGTGGTTTTGATGCGAAATTCGGTGGTCGTATTTCAGCCGTTGCTGAAATTACAGGTAAAGATGGAAATAAAAAAGAGTTTAATTCTGGTGTGGATTTAAGCTTATTAAGTACGAATGCTTACATTGAAACCCCAATTGGTAAAAACTTTACTTTTTTGGTAGCTGCTCGTAGATCATATAAAGGACCATTATATAATAAGTTATTTAAGCGGTTTACAAGTGAAAATCAGACACAAACGCAGCAACAACAAGGTCCTGGTTTTCCTGGTGGTGGACGTTTCGGTAGTTTTAGTGCGAACCAGGTGGCAAGTTCTTATTTCTACGACTTGAATTCAAAACTTACTTTTACTCCCAATAAAAAAGACATTATTTCACTCAGTTTGTATAATGGAACTGATAATATGGATAATTCTTCTAGTTCGAATTTGGGAGGATTAGGAGGCTTTGGTGGAAGAAACATCGGACTTAATACTTCAAATACCGATGTATCCAACTGGGGAAATTTAGGTGGTAGTTTGAAATGGTCAAGACGTTGGAGTGATAAATTTTATAGTAATTCATTGATATGTTACTCCAATTATTATAGTACGCGTGATAATAGTCGAACTATTTCAACTACTCGAGATGGCACAAGTCGAGATGTGAAAATCGGACAGTTAGAAGATAATAATCTAAATGATTTTACCGCGAAAACCGATTTCGAGTGGCAAGCTTTCAGAGGGAATAAGTTAGATTTTGGCTTACAATATACTAAAAACATTATTAAATATACTTACAGTCAAAATGATACAATTACGGTTTTGAATCGAAATGATAAAGGAGCTACCGCCACATTTTATGTTCAAGATAATATAAAACTCTTCGACGGACGCCTGCATTTAATTCCGGGGGTACGCATTACTAATTTTGATGTAACAAAGAAAAATTACGTTGAGCCTCGTTTCTCAGCGAACCTAAATATCACAAAACAATTTAAATTGAAAGCTGCGGCGGGTGTTTATTATCAGTTTGTTAAGCAAATAAACAGAGAAGATATTTCACAAGGAAATCGTAATTTTTGGATTCTTTCAAATGCCGAGTCTTTGCCCGTTACGAAGTCAAATCATTTAATTTTAGGAGGAAGCTATGAGTTAGCAAATTACTTGTTCGATGTAGAATTCTACCAGAAAAATAGTACAAATATCACAGAATATACATTGCGTTTTGTGCCTAAAATTGGTCGAGGTTTAAGTGTATCAGAAACGTTTTTTAATGGTTCAGAGATTGTACGCGGAGTTGATGTGTTGATTCAGCGAAAGTTTGGAGATTTCAATGGTTGGATTGGATATACTTTGGCAGAAGCCAAAAGAAATATCTCTGCTTTTTCTGATAAACCTTATTATTCAGACCAAGATGTTCGCCATCAATTTAAGGCAATTGGCTCTTATAAATATAAAAGGTGGGATTTTGCTGCTACTTGGATTTACTCTTCGGGCCGCCCATATACTTCTATTTTGGGAGCATATCAGTTAGTGCTTTTGGATGGTTCAGTAAAAAACTTTACAAATCCTTCAGATAAAAATGCCAACCGTTTTCCTGCTTATCATCGAATGGATGTTTCGGCAACATATAATTTTAGCTCTCATTTCAATGTAGCTTTTTCAATATTTAATCTTTATAACCGTAGTAATGTATGGTATAAGCGTTTCCAAGTAATTAAAGAAGATGATATTACTGCATTGCAGATTACTAATGTGAAGTATTTAGGTATTACACCAAACGTTACATTAAGTTGGAAATTGAAGTAATTGATAAAGAACAAGAAAAATTAAAGTGTTTTCTAAAATGAAAAATATAAATATCAGCTTTTTCCTGTTGAGTTTCCTAATATTTTTGGGGAGTTGCACAGAAACAAATACCGTGATTAACCCAGGCGATAAGCCTGTTGTTGAGGCATATTTAGCCCCCAATCACCCAGTAAGTCTAAAACTTTATTCAGAAATCCCTTATTCAGATACTTCTGAGGGTGTTTCTCAGCCAATTGATGGAGTTTCTATCAAAATTATTGGTAGTAATGGAAAAACGTTTACACTTACTTCTCAGGGAAGTGGCTTGTACACATCAGCTAATAATGAACTAATTGGCCCAGCAGGCACCACGTATTCGTTAGAATTTGATTTCAAAGGTAGAAAAGTTAGAGCAACTACTGAAATTCCAAGTAAACCCATAAATTTCAAAAGTGATAAAACCGAAATTTCACGAACTCAAATTGATTTATCAAATTTTACTCCAGGGAGTGGAGGAGGGATTCGTCCGGGTGGAGGATTTGACCAAGAAAATACTTCGGTCAATTTAACATGGAGTAATCCTAATAATTACTATCATTTTGTAGCTGTTGAAAATGTAGAGGAAAACCGTGTGCAAATTATTATCCCACCATCTGGGTCAAGTTTTCCAAGTTTTAGATTTTTCAATGAACCACTTATTGGTAGCTCGAATGTTGTTCGTTCGCAAAGTTTCCAATTTTTCGGAAAGCACGATATTATTTTATACCGTGTAAATAGCGAATATGCTGCTTTGTATCAAGCCACAGGTACTACCTCTCAGAATCTTAGTACACCTCCAACAAGCATTATCAATGGATTAGGGATTTTTACGGGTATTAATGCCGATACTGTGAAGTTTGTAGTGAACAAGAATTAAATTTATATCTATTTTTTAAGGTTAGTAAACAGATAAAGGGTTGGCCTTCGCCAACCCATTTATTTTTTACTTCTTCAACAATTATTCTTCCTCAGCGAATTGTCCACCCATGCTTATATTACTTCCAAAGAAAAGGGCGTTTAGGAAAAGTTTATTCGTGCCAAACCAAGTTCCTCTGAAATTTGGGTCGTCAGAAAATAAAATTACTCGACCATTTCCTTCATAATTTATATTTACTGCCGCCGAATTGGCAATTCTTTTCAAAGATTCTGGATGTACATAGCCCGTAATTCGTGGGTTGGCAGTATAGACTAAAACAGAGTTTGCAGCTCCCGTACTTCTCTCTAAAACTGTATTGTTATTTCTGTAAATAGCCATTTTTTTGTTAGTATAACCGAAACCAATTGGACTAGTAATATCAAGTTCAGCTTCAAAAATAGCTCCACCTGTTTGTTTGGCTCCTTCAGCAGCTTGAAAATCTTCAAATGCGATTCGAGTTTTATTTCTACTACTATCTGCTTTTACCTCTCTTAGCTTTTCTTTCGCAATTTCTTGTTTAATTACCCATTCAGTTCCTGTTTTTAAGGTGATAAGCGTGCCACCGTTTGCTACCCAAGCTTTTAGTTTTTGAGCAGATGCTTTATCTAACGCTGAATAGTTTCCACCAACTAAAACTATCGTATTGTAGCGATTGATATTCAAACGTGCAAAATTATAAACTTCTACCTTCGTTATAGGCATACCAATTTTTGTATCGAGTAAATGCCAAACTTCTCCCGCTTCAGAAGCAGTTACTCCTCCACCAACAAGCATCATGGCTTGTGGTTTTTTTACGGATTGAAAACTATTACTGCCCAAATCAATTCCAGTACTGCTAAAGCCTGTTGATACAGGCTCTATATTAACACCTGTATTTTGTGAAATTTGCTTGAGTTTTTGAAATAATTCTTCAGAGCTTATCTTTTGTTTTTGCACCGAAATAAGTAATGTTCCGTGTCCGTACTCTTTTCCTCCAATACTAAATTTTTTGAATGCTGCTTTAGTGAGAATTTGATTTTCTAGTAATTGATTTAAAGCTTTTGGTGCATAGTAATCTGTCCAATCAATAAGATAAGCATACTCACTTTTATTGAATGAACTAGGATTTGGCTTTAAGTCAGCTTTCGTAATTCGTTCACCTTTTGAAAATGCTCCTTTTATTTCGGCGTGAGGTAAACCATAGGCTAAAGCTAAATTCCAAGCCGATGCATCATAAAATAAGCTATCTGCGAAGGTAGTTGGGCGGTCGAAAATAGAACGAACCATTAGATATTGAGGTTGTGCCGAAGGAATAAGGATTGCTTTACCTTTTTTGAAAGACTGGCCTGATTCACTCATATCATTATTCAAATGATAAAACTCAATATTGTGTTGAAGTAATAAATCCCAAAAAGCTCTATTGCGGCTTTGGTCGTAAGAATCACCGATGATATATGCTTTTGTTGGAAATTTTTGTCCTTGAGCAATAGTTTCATTGAAGAAGTTTCGCTGATGCTTTAGTAAAGTTTCTTTTTCGACCAAAGATGCTCTAATGGTAGCTAAAGCATTCACTAATTGATTTCTAACAGTAAATCCAAAGCTTAAATCTCCGTTTTGACTTTCTTGTAAATGTCCGCGTGAACTTGCTTGTTCAAATAAAAGTCCCAAACCACCTTCCATATCAGGGTAACTTGAACCATAGCCGGGATAGAAATTATCGAAAGATTCTTTAGTATAATATAATGATCCTATTTCATTCATAGCTTGCTCAAAATATTTGGCAAATTTGCTATTTAGGTCTTTATAAACAGTTTTGGGCACAAGCGGATTTTCGGCATTTTCTTTAGTTGGTTCAAAAAAATGAGAGGCATTGGTACCCATTTCGTGAAAATCTGTTACAACATTTGGCAGCCATTGATGATAATACGCCAAGCGATTTCTACTTTCTACATTTACTGCCAAATACCAGTCACGGTTCAAGTCAAACCAATAATGATTCGTTCGTCCACCCGGCCAGACCTCATTGTGTTCACGGTCGTTGGCATCAGCAACCATTGGGTCGCCTTTGTGCATATTTGCCCAATGGGTGTGTCGGTCACGGCCATCGGGATTAATTACGGGTTCCATTAAAATTACCGCATTTTTCAGCCAATTGAGTGCTTCTGGGTCTTGGGTTGCCGTCAAATAGTAGGCAGTAAGAATAGAAGCTTCTCCACCAGAAGGTTCATTGCCATGCACATTGTATCCCAACCAGATTATCGCTGGAGCTTTTTGTGTATCAGGCATTGGTTTTGAAGGGTCAGTAAGGGCTAAGTGTTCTTTTCTAATTTCTTCTAAGCGATTGATATTTTCAGGAGCTGAAAATGTTACAATTATTTGTTCTCGATGCTCATTAGTTTCTCCTATTTTTTGTACCGTTACTCGGTCAGATACTCGGTCGAGTTCACGCATATACTCCACTAATTTATCATGTCGAGTATGATGCAAACCGATACCATAGCCAAGAAATTGCTCGGGGGTTGGAATTGCAGGGTTTAGCTGTTTTTTAGGAAAAAAATAATCGTTTTGGGCATTAGATTGACATAAATAGCCCAATAAGAAGAGCAACGTCAGTAGTTTCTTCACGTTTTTTTAGGGTTTAGTTTGTGATAATTTATTTAAAAAAATGGGAGGATACTTTCAGAATCCCCCCATTTTTTTTCTGAGCGAAAGAGGACTCATATCAGTCCAAGCTTGCTCAATATACTCAAGACACTCTTTTTTTGTTCCAGTTTTACCTATATCTTTCCAGCCTAAAGGGTTTTCTCTAACAACAGGCCAAATACTATATTGTTCTTCGTGGTTTACTAAAACCTTATAAAGAATTTCGTCTTCGTAGTCCATAGTTGTAATGGGATAGAGATTAGATTTTTCAACTTTAAACTAATCGCTTTTTCGAAGAAAAACAAGCATTTTTAGATAATTATTTTCATTTTATCATTACCGAATAGACAAATGTAATTTATTGAATTCCAGCCTTTTGAATATAATTTATTTAAAAAGTATTATGATTCTTTGAGTACGTATATTGTATCGGTATTTCTGCCATAACCATCATAGTCTAGTCCATAACCTAATACAAATTTATTTGGAATTTCAAAACCCACATAGTCTAGTTTCAGTGGTACTTTTAAAGCTTCTGGCTTAAAAAGCATGGTCATGATTTTGATAGAGGCTGGTTGGTTTGAAGCTAACTGACCTAAAATTTCTTGCATTGTCATTCCAGTATCAACAATATCCTCAACAATTATTATATGACGGTCTTTAATGTCTTCTTTTAAACCTAATACTTGTTTTACTTTTCCAGTAGATTCGGTGCTTTGGTAGGAAGACACTCGGATGAATGTCACCTCACATTCAATGTCAATTGATTTGAACAAATCGGCAACAAACATAAAGGAACCATTCAGCACGCCAATTAAAAGAGGATTTTTTCCAGCATAATCTTTGTTAACTTCTTGAGCTAACTCTTTGATTCTGTTTTGAAGTGATTCGGATTCGATGAAAGGAACGAACGTTTTGTCTCTAATTTGCTTCATTTGATTGCAATTTTAAATCAAAATGCAAGTTAGTAAATTGATTTGAAATTACCTTTGTGTATTGAATACTTCAAAGTGGTGAATATTTTATGTAAAATAATTTTAAGAAAATTTTAAGGTTTGCATAATTTGATGCAAAATCAAGCGTTAAAGATGCATAAATCCAAAAGTATGAATATCGTGAATCCAATATTTTTTAAACGAGTTATTAATTTAAGTGCTATATTATTATTGGTGCTATTGAGCCAGCTTGCTCAAGCACAGTTTTCTTGGTTTGGTGGTACTACTAAGAAAAAACAACATGAGGTTCTTTTAGCTAATAGGGCCATTCAGATTGAAGCCACACAAGCAATCAATAATATGTATAATTTCAAGTTCGATGCCGCAGAACGTGATTTTAGGTGGTTGACCGTTAAATATCCTGAGCACCCCATTGGTTTTTTCTTGATTGGTTTGAATGAATGGTGGAAAATTGTTCCTGATACCAAAGATGAATCGCACGATGATGCCTTTTTTGCTAATATGGATAGAGCAATTGATTTAGCCGATGAAATGCTTGATGATGATGATGGTGATAAGGAAGCGGCATTTTTCGAAGCGGCAGCTTATGCATTCAAAGGGCGTTTACACACCGAACGTGGAAATTGGGTAAAAGCAGCTTGGGCAGGAAAACAGGCATTGAAATATTTGGATAAGTGCCGTGGTTTCGGTGATTTTAACCCTGAATTAGCCATTGGTGACGGACTTTATAACTATTATTCTAAGTGGATTCCAGAAAATTATCCTTCATTGAAACCCATGCTTATATTTTTTCATAAAGGTGTAAAAGCCGAAGGAATCAAGCAATTAGAATATGTTGCTTCCAATGCTTTTTATACTCGAATGGAGGCTAAATACTTTTTGATGCAAATTTATTCGATGGAAAATCAGCATCAGAAAGCTTATTATGAAGCTGCTCAAATGCATGCTATTTATCCTGATAATTCATTTTTTCATCGTTACGCAGCCCGTACCGCCTTTATGCTCGGAAAAGCAGATGAAGCTGAAAAATTAGCAGAAGAACTATTAGCTAATGTGAACGTTGCAAAATATGGTTATGAAAGTACAGCAGGACGTTATGCTGCTTATATTTTAGGATATATCAATTTTAATTACCGTCGAAATTATCCAAAAGCTAAGGAATATTATCAAAAAACAATTGATTTTGCTCTACAGAATGATTCAAAAGATTCTGGCTATTTTTGGGGAGCGAACTTAGGCTTAGGAAAAATAGCTAGTGCAGAGAAAGATTATCAAAGTGCCCTACAATATTTTAATGTGGTGCTCAGTAACGCCGATAAAAAATTAGAAATTCATAAAGAAGCTAAAAAATTAATAGAAGATACAAAAAAGCTTCTGAAAGCCGAAAAGAAAAAGAAATAAGCTCTTTTGTGCAATTTTAAGCCTTTTAGAAGTATTTTTGGACAAATTTACCAAATGAAATGCTTCATCTAAAAAAAATAAAGGTTGCATTCTTTTCCATTCTGATAGTACAATGCTGTTGTTTTCAGAATGGAAAACTCTATGCTCAAAATCTTACCCGTGGGCCATATCTTCAACAATTAAGTTCAAATGGGGTAATTATTCGCTGGCGTACCGATATTCAAAGCAATAGTATTATAAACTTCTCAACTGCTGAAAGTTCAAGTACTTTCTCTCAAAAAATTGAAGAATCTACCCAAGAACACATTGTTCAATTAACGAATCTTCAACCCAATACAAAATATTTTTATTCAGTTGTTTCAGGTGCAAAGACTTTAGCTTCTGGTAAAGATTTCTACTTTATTACTGCACCAACTGCAGGAAATACGCGTCCTATCAATATTTGGGCGATGGGTGACTTTGGAGATGACTCGAAAGAAGTATATATCAAGAATCAAAATGCAGTTCGAGAACAGTATTTAAAGAATAAATCAAATTATACAGATTTGTGGCTTTGGTTGGGTGATAACGCCTATTGTTGTGGTACTGATATAGAATACCAAAGACAAATTTTTGATTTCTATGGAAGTAGTATTTTGGGAAATACAGTTTTTTTTCCGTCTCCCGGAAATCATGAATATTATGAAACTTCGACTGGACAAGTAGATAAAAAGATAAATTACTTTAACGTAATTAGTGTACCAACTAAGGCCGAAATGGGCGGAGTTGCTTCAAATACGAAAGAATATTATTCATTCAATTACAGTAATATCCATTTTATATCGCTTGATTCCTATGGTTTAGATGAAGGAAAATATCGACTTTCTGATGCGAGAAGTAAACAATATCAATGGCTTATTTCTGATTTAGAGGCCAATAAAGGTAAATCTTTATGGACGATTGTATTCTTCCATCATCCACCATATACTAAACGCTCACATGATTCAAATGCCGAGCCCGATTTAGTGGCTATTCGAGAAAGTTTAGTGCCTATTTTTGATAAATATAAGGTAGATTTAGTCCTAAATGGTCATAGTCATTCGTACGAACGTTCGTATTTAATGAAAGGCCATACTGGCCACTCAATGACTTTTGATGTCAATATCCATGCTGTGCAAAATGTTAATGGGAAATATGAAAATGTTGTAGGTTCAAAACCAATCATTAATAAAGATGAAGGGACAATCTATTGTGTTGTTGGTTCGGCGGGTCGTTTAGATTGGAATGGAGACCCCAATCCTCATCCAAGTTCGGTTTATTCTAATGTTACAATTGGCGGGTCATTATTATTTACTATTAATGAAAATCGACTTGATGCTAAATGGGTAGCAGCTGATGGAGTCATTAGAGATAATTTTACGGTTTTTAAAAATGTTAATAGAAATGTAAAATTAGCAGTAGATTATGGAGAGAAAGTTAGATTAAATACTTCTTGGAAAGGTTCGGGTAATTGGTCGAATAAAATA
Source organism: Emticicia sp. MM (assembly GCF_001649495.1). Lineage (NCBI taxonomy): Bacteria > Pseudomonadati > Bacteroidota > Cytophagia > Cytophagales > Leadbetterellaceae > Emticicia > Emticicia sp. MM. Next base: position 39,175 of record NZ_LXHX01000037.1, read on the forward strand.
CTTAATCAACCCTTTATAGAATTTGTACCAAAAAAAGATACAATAATTTCGGTTGTAGATTCATTAGGTTTCATGAAAGATGTGTTCCAAATTAATGTTTCTCCACAACCAATCATTAGCGTAGAATTAGCTGAAAACACTAAGGTTTGTATAAAAAATACCTTAACAGTTCCCTTTTCGGTAAAAAATACCAGTTTAGACAAATGGACTTATCAACTTGAGTTATCAGACTTGAATGGTAATTTTAACAAGCGATTAGTTTTGGCAAAAAGTTCGAAAAGTCCATTTCAGATTACATTACCTGATACTTTGAAGGAAGGAAGTAACTATCGTTTTAGGGTAAGGCCTAATGTCGATTTTTTCGCTGAAGTATCAAGTAAAAGCTTTAGTGTATCAACTCCTGCTTCAATCAGTTTTACTGGTAATAAAACTTTACCTTTTGATACCCTTGTAAATCTTAATTTACGCTTTACAGGCACGCCTCCATTTACCTATAAAATTAGTTCTTTACCCGAAAATACTACTCAATTAAAAGAGGTTAGTATCAAAGTTAAACCTAAGGCAGGAGGAATCTATACAATTGAGCAAGTTGGGAATATTTGTGGGGCAGGTATGATATTGGCTGATAATTCACTGACAATCATGTCTCCACTTGCAACAGAAGATGAAAATCAACCGATTTCAGTTTTTCCAAATCCGACTTTAGGTGAAATTTTTATTAAAAATCACACATCTAAGCCAATCAAGGGCAATCTTTATATTCAAAATATTGAAGGAAAATCTGTTTTTATGAAGCAAGTTCTTTTCAATGAATCAGAAAAAATAGATATTCATGAGCTACCAGCAGGATTCTATATACTGAAGATAAAAGCCACGGGCTTGACTATTACCAAAAAAATAATCAAACACTAATTTACATTTCTTTATATTTTACCACAGACTATTTTATGGATAAACTTATCAAAAAAACGATTTTATCATTATTGACTCTTTTCTCATTTGGAGCATTAGTAAGCTGTGCTTCAATTATACACGGAAAAATACAAGATATTGTAGTTTCGAGCCAACCAAGTGGAGCTAAAATTTTTATTGATGGAAAAGAATTCGGACAAACTCCCAAGGTTTTAGGATTACCAAGAAATGGACGATTTGAAGGTGAACCTTCTACAAAGCAAGGATATAAAATATCTATTACAATGGAAGGCTACCAACCTTATGAAACAATCCTACAAAGGAAAGTAGATGGCTGGTTTTTTGGTAATATCATTTTAGGTGGAGTGATTGGAATTGTGATAGATGCGGTCACGGGAAGCATGTATAAACTTACGCCCAATCAAGTTTCTGCACAAATGAAGCTTAGTGGAGCAAATGTATTCAATTATAATAAGAGAGAAGTATATATCGCAACTACACTTCAACCTGACAAGAATTGGATAAAAATTGGGCAGTTAAATAAAAATCGATAAAAATATTTCATAAAAAATCCCCGAAATAAGAATTTCGGGGATTTTTATTGGAGTTAGTTTCTATCAAGGAACGGGTAATACCTGTGTGTCTTTGAAGGTTGATAGAATTACCATCGTTTGTGTACTTGCTACCTCTTCAATCTCATTAATTGTTTCCATAATGAGTTTTTGATAAGAATTAATATCTTTTGCGATAACCTTTAGTAAAAAATCGCAAGAGCCAGTTACGTGATGACATTCAATGATTTCTGGTACTTTAGCAATTTTTTCAACAAATGCTTCTGTAACTGCTTTTCTGTGGCCAGAAAGCGAAACCTGTACAAATGTCATTACGCCAAGACCCACCTTTTCTCTATCTATTTGAGCATGGTAACTTTTAATGATACCTGATGTTTCTAATTTTTTTACTCTTTCTAAAGTAGGGGCAGGCGAGAGACCTATCTCTTTTGAAAGTTGAGCGTTTGTTATCTTACCGTTACTTTGTAGAATCTCCAGCAGGGTATGGTCTATTTGATCTAGTTTGTTAATACTCATTGGGAGTAGTTGTTTTAAGAAGTGCAAAATATTCTTTGGTGCAAAGATACGGTTTTTCTTTAATTAAGCAATTGTAAATTTTGAAAAAATAAGAAAAAAGAAAACTTATTTTGGAAAATTCAAAGAAAACAAAAATCAATGATTATCAGCAACTTATCTTTTTGATATTTTATTGTGTGTAATATTTCTTTGAAGGTTACATTTATGTCTAAAATCACTCACTAAAGATTTGGCCAAATGTTTAGTGCTGCGTCCTTGAACTCGCTCTCTCCACATTCGCCATGATGAAGGTTTCATTTCTCTTCGCATGAGTTCTATTACTTCTTGTTCTTTTAATCCAAATTGTATTTCAATGGCATCAAATGGAGTTCTGTCTTCCCAAGCCATTTCAATAATTCGGTCTTTTTCTTGGTCAGTAAGTGTTTTGTACTTTTGTCTCGAATTCATAAAATAAAGATGAATAATATCATTTTTACAACAATCATCGGTCAAGATTGTTTTATAATATGTATTTTTAAAGAAGATGAGAGGAGTAAAAAAAGAAAACTTACCAAGTAAAGTATGTATTGTGTGTGGCAGACCCTTCACATGGAGAAAGAAATGGGAAAAAGATTGGGAGGAAGTGAAATATTGCAGTGATGCTTGTAGAAAAAATAAAAGTGCTTCAAAGTAATTCTTCGGAGGGGTTCCAAAATATGGCTTTGAAATTTACTACTTGGTCTTTTTCCACTTTCACCCCTTCGCTTTCAAGTAATTCTTGCATTCGATTACCGCCAAAATGATGTTTGCCCGTCAATAAACCAATTCGGTTGACTACTCTATGAGCGGGAACATCAGGCAAACCATGACTTGCATTCATTGCCCAGCCGACCATTCGAGCAGCTCCTAAGCCTAAATATTTGGCAATGGCACCATAACTAGTTACTCGGCCGGCTGGTACAAGTTTGACTATTTCGTAAATGTCATCAAAAATATTTTCTTGTGATTTCTTCACTATTTTTGATTCATACTTTCAATTTCACTTTCTAATTCTGCATACCATTCTTTTCCATAAGCTCTAATTAGAGGTTCTTTGAGGAATTTATATACTGGTACACCTAGTTTTTCGCCCAACGAACAAGCATCGCTGCAAATAGACCAACGATCATAATTTATTGCATGATAGCTCTCATATTTTGTGATTCGTATTGGGTATAAGTGACAAGAAATTGGTTTTTGCCACGAAATTTTCCCATCAAGATAGGCTTGTTCAATGCCACATTTTAAGGTTTTATTTTCATCGTAAATGGCGTACGCACACTCTTTATCACCAATGGTGGGAGTTGAATAATCATCTTCCCAATCTTTGATATATTTCCCTTGTTCTTCAATCGCTTTTATGCCCTCTGGCGAAAGATAAGGTTTTACATGTTCATAAATTTCCTCTAAAATTGGAAGTTCAGATTCTTCCAAAGGAGCACCTAAATCGCCTTCTACACAACATGCACCTTTGCATTTTTCTAAATCGCAGACAAACATTTTGTCGGCAACATCATCACTTATACAAGTATTATCAATTAAAATCATTTTATTATTTTTTTACATTGGATATTATCTCTAACAGAATAGAGTCGTGTCAACAAGCAATGTAATTTAAAATTCTTGGCAATAATTATTTCTTGATAATAATTTTTTGTCCAATCTTAACATTTTCACTTTTCATGTCATTCCATTCTTTAATTTGCTTCATAGTTACCCCATATTGTTTCGAAATGCTATATAATGTTTCATTTCTTTGTACTTTATGTATTTTGCTTGAAGTACTATTTTTTTCTGATGAGTTATTAGTAGTCTTTGATGTCTCTGAACTAACAACTTTGTTGCCAGATTTAGGGGGTGTAACAATAAGCACTTGTCCGATCTTTACACGTTCGGTGGTCGAAAAATCATTCCATTCCGCTAATTCCTTTATTGTAATATTGTATTGTCGGGCAATACTATAAAGGGTCTGACCAACTTCAACCTTGTGTGTCCCCGAATTTTGTACTTTGTTAGTAATAGGAGTCGAGTTTTTTCCTGTATTAGGTTTTACTGGACTCTGGATTGGGTTTACTGGCGTGTTTTTTACTGTAGCAGGAGGAGTTTGATTAATTGGTGTTCTATTTGTATTTTCTTCAGTTTCATCACTATCTGAAATAACAATTATATCATCCTCTTCTCTTAGGCGTGGATTTTGTTTGTTTGTTTCTACTACCGAAGTATTCTCAGGAATATTAGTGTTTTTGGAATTATTTTTAGGCGTCTTGTTCTCTTTTTTGCGGTCATTTTTTGTATTTTCCTTTGTAATAGCCTTCTCATCAGTATTTTCGTACTGTTCTTTGAGCGGAACATTTTCAGACTCTTCTATTTCTTTTGTATTAATGGCATCAATAGGTTCATTTTTTGGACGCTTCTTTTGTAAATAGATTACTCTTCCTTTTTGGATAGGTTTAACAGTACGTAGTCGGTTCAATCTCAATAAATTTTTAAGACGTATTCCGTAGATTTGCGATATTTGCCACAAATTTTGCTCTTGAAGTACAATATGTTGAGGAACTGGACCTTTTTTATTCTTTTTTTGTAAATAATAAATCCTACCTTCTTCTGCTAAATCCATAGCTGTCATATCATTATAACGTAAAAAGTCAGGTATTTTCATTTTCCCATTTCTTGCTAAAGCAGCAATATCATCACCCGCTTGAGCTAAGATACCTTTTTTGCCATTAATTTCGTAGAAAACAGGCTCTTCCGGAGCAGCACTTGATGGCGTTATTCTTTTTAAGATAGGAAATTTAGCATTACTTGAAGTCAGTTCAACTGGTTTACTTAGCTTCGATTGAATATTTTCTAAATTTTCAATGGGTACTAAAATAGCAACAGAATAATCTTTATCTCTTGGGATATTATCTGCTATTAGCCAAGAGTTGAGCTTTTTTAATTCGATGGCATCAACATCGAAAATTGTTGCGATATCATCTAGGCTTTTGCCTTTTGAATTTCTATACTCTACAAAAGAAAAACGAGATTCTTTCATACGATTGATTCTATATTCAAAAGCAATTCTGTGTGCAATGGTTTTTAATAAATAACGGTCGGTTTGGCCATCAAAATTAATTTCATTACCATTTGCCCAATGAGGAGGTATTAATTTACTTACGCCAGCTACACCCAGTGTGTAGGAATATAATGTTGAAACCCAATTTTTATAAATCAGATTATTGCGTTTCAGATAGAGAGCTGCTGCTTTGGTTGAGGCATAGATATTTTTTCTTTCATCAATCTCCGAGTCTATTCTAAGGCCCAATTCTTGGGCAGTAGCTTGCTTCATTTGCCAAAATCCAACTGCATTTGAGCTTGAGATAGCATCAGGGAGTAAAGAGCTTTCAGCAACTGCAACATACTTGAAATCTTCGGGAATTTCTTCTTCTTCTAAAATTGATTCAATGACTGGAAAATACCATTGAATTCGCTCTAATTTATCAATTAAGTATTTGTTCTCAGGGGTTAAAAGGGTATTTACTTCTTTTTGTATGAGTTTTTGAGCATCATCATCAAGCTTTATTGTAATACCCGCAAACTCAACTTTCTTAGGTACATCTGGTACGTTGACTCGCTGCCCCAATGTAGTTTGAGTAAACGAAATAGAAAGTAATACTAGAGCAATTATTTTTTTCATTGTTATACAGGAAATAGGGGTTCTTTTACAGGTAACTAGCTTTTACAATTTTCGAACAATTATTAGTCCATCTCTAATGGGTAATAATATATTTTCGGTTCTTGAGTCTTCTTGTAACTTCTGATTATAAGCTCTTATTGAAAGCGTATCTTTATCTTTTTTACTTGGGTCTGCCACTTTTCCACTCCACAAAACATTATCCGAAATAATAAACCCGCCCTTACGTACTTTATCAAATACCAGGTCATAATATTTATCATAGTTGAGTTTATCAGCATCAATAAATACAAGGTCGAAAGTTTCTTTAAGGGTTGGGATTATTTCAAGGGCGTTACCGATTCGAAATTCAATTTTGTCTTTTTGAGGAGACTCATTGATATAACTTCTTACGAACTCTTCTAATTCTTCATTGACATCAATCGTTAAAAGATGCCCATCTTCTTGTAAGCCTTCGGCAAGGCATAGGGCAGAATATCCAGTATATGTACCAATTTCAAGTATATTTTTGGGGCGTATCATGTGCGAAATCATCGATAAATACCTGCCTTGAAAGTGCCCTGACAACATTCTTGGCTGTAAAACTTTTGCATGAGTTTCTCTATTTAAACGTCTGAGAAGTTCGCTTTCACCGGTCGTATGAGCAACGCAATAGTCATCAAGTTCTTCGCTTATAAACTCCATTTTGATACTATGCTATAATTTTATTGAAAATGTTTCTAAATATTCGCGTAGCTACAGATACCCCACTATCAGTTTCCCAATAATGAATTTGGAAGTATGTAAGCACGCAAGTTTTTTATTAATACAAAATTAGAAATTTTTTTAAATATCCTAACAATTTTGGTTATTTTTTTTGAAATAATCAGAATTATTGTAAATATAGAATTTTCAGTAAATAATGAAAATTTGTGTCTTTAAATTAAAAAGGCGAAGAATTAATTTCTTCGCCCATTTTAATGTCTTACACTTTGTTTGTTTTGGCTCTTAAGCTGAAATCGGCAAGAACTAAAGCGGCCATTGCTTCAACAATTGGAACTGCTCTAGGCAAAACGCAAGGGTCGTGTCGGCCTTTGCCCGAAACGATTACTTTTTCGCCTGCCTCATTAATACTTTCTTGGTCTTGCATAATTGTAGCAACAGGTTTAAAAGCTACTTTAAAATAAATATCTTCTCCATTCGAAATTCCTCCTTGAATACCACCAGAAAGATTGGTTTTAGTATGAACTTTGCCATCTTCTCCAATAAAAAACTCATCATTATGTTCTGAGCCCAATAACTCAATTCCTTCAAAACCACTACCATATTCAAAACCTTTCACTGCATTGATACCTAGCATTGCCTTACCAAGTTCTGCATGAAGTTTATCAAAAACAGGCTCGCCCCAACCAGCAGGAACACCTTTGATAACACAAGTGATGATGCCTCCAATTGAATCTCCCTTTTTACGAATTTCATCAATGTAATCGAACATCTTCTGGGCCATCTGTTCATCTGGACATCGAACGGCATTGTTGTCTGTTTTAGATAAATCTAATTCCCAATATTGTTTATCGAGTTTTAATTTACCAACCTGAGAAACATAAGCAGTAATAGAAATAGCATCATTATTTAATAATAATTTTGCTAATGCTCCAGCAGCTACTCGTGCAGCCGTCTCTCGTGCAGAGCTTCTTCCACCACCTCTATAATCTCGATTGCCATATTTTACGGTATAAGTATAGTCGGCATGCGATGGGCGAAATTGCGTAGCAATATGGCTATAATCTTTAGAGCGTTGATCTTCATTCGGTATGACCATCGCAATTGGTGTACCAGTAGTTTTGCCTTCGAATATCCCAGAAAGAACTTGAAACTCATCAGACTCTTTGCGTTGAGTTGTTATTCTCGACTGACCAGGTTTACGTCTATCTAACTCATTTTGAATAAATTCTTCATTAAATTCTACTCCAGCAGGACAGCCATCAACTATAACACCAATCGCTTTTCCGTGTGATTCTCCGAAAGTTGATATTTTAAAGATTTTTCCGTAAGTACTACTCATTTCTAATAATTTGATTTAAAATGAATGAATTGCAAACTTTCAATTCATGAGACTAAATATTAATCAACTTAGTCATTGGTTGTTTTCTTTTTTTTACCCCAGTTAAATAAATACAAACTTCCTAAAAGCATGCAAATAATTAAGAAGTTTGAAATATTCTTAAGCACTTCTTGATAATTGCTTTCAGTTTTGGAGGTATCAAGTTTATCAATACCTGCAAAAATATCATCGGAGGTATCCGTATCTTTACTGGTAATTGTTTTGCCTAATACTCTTATTTTGAGGTTTGATTTTAGGGTATCATAATTGCCTTTTTGAGTATTGAAAAATACCCAAAAGAAATATTTATCGAGTTGGTATTGTCCCGAATCTTTTGGTAAGACTCTATATCTAAATATTTTCTCACGAGTTTTTGTGCTACTAGAATTTACTTGTTTGATTTCAGGGGGATAAAAATCAAAAAAACTATCATTTACAGGCGAATTTACATTGACTGTCGAGAAATTTCCGTCTCCGATAATTTTAAATTCATAACCAAAACTTTTACCAGTATTTAGTTTTCGTGTTTCAATTTCTTCAACTAAACTAAAATTTCCTGAAGCAACTTTGTCTTTTAGAGGGTGGTCTGGTAAGTCGATAACATTAATTTTTTGTGGAGTATCTTTGAATGTAATTTTCTCCTTGATGCCATTTTTCTTGAGTGTTTGAAGCATGTTTAGCTCAACCGCAGGCACAAAGACAGGTTTGTTATTAAGAGGGTAGTAGGTTGCTTCAAAAAACTTAAAAGCAAGGTATTGTCGACCATTAATCAAACTTGAAACGCCTCTAATATCGGTTATTATGGTGCGTTCTTCTAAACAATCAGCCGATTTTATTTTTTTTGCAATGGCATCTACTTGTGCATTCAAATCATCAGGAAAATCCATTTGAATGGTATTGTTTTCTGCAACATAGAATGCCAAAGAAACTTTAAAACCTTCACCCACATATACCTTGGGTTTATCAATACTCATTGCCAAAAAGGCATTATTTTTTGTTTTTTCCAGAGAAATATTTTCGTTGAGGCCTTCCTCTTCGCTTTCTGGTGAGTTTACGGTTATTGTAAAAGATTCGGTGATATAATCTCTATTGTTAATCGTGAGCGTAAATGCTGGAATTTTAAACGTGCCTTCTCTAGTAGGTGTATAATTTTGAGTTATTGTATAACCCAAAGGATTTTTTGAAAATACCTTTTGTTTAGCTCCTTTATTGAAGCTTGGAAGGTCAGGAAAAGTATTGATTACAGATTTATCAGTGTTACGGATGAGTACTTTTATTGTAAAGTTTTCATCAATAGAAATATTTCTTTTGCCCAATTCAATTTTGGTATCATCTTGTGCAAAAAGAAAATTGCTCACCAAAAAAAGCAATAAAATTGAGAAAATATGTAACTTTCGACCATTCATTTTACAAAAATAACCACTATTCCGATTGTTTACTATGTTTCGTTCGATTTTTAAGAAAAGTACTATGCTAGTTTTAGTAATTCTATTTACAAATTCATTATACGCCCAGTGGGTAAAACAAGTTTCAGGAACTGATGCCTCATTTCGTTCGATTCATGCCATTAGTAAAAAAGTAGTATGGGCAGGTGGGACTAACGGAACAGTTTTAAAAACTACCAATGCAGGTGCTCATTGGGAAGTTATAAAGGTATCAGGAGCTGAAAAACTTGATTTTAGGGATATTTATGGGGTAAATGAAAAGATTGCCTACATAATGAGTGCTGGAAATGCTGAAGATGGAGCGGCTAAGATTTATAAAACTATCAATGGTGGTATTAGTTGGGAAGTAGTTTTAGAGTATAAACAGAAGGGTGTATTTTTTGATTCGATGGATTTTTGGAATGAAAAAGAAGGTATTTTAATTGGCGACCCAATTGATGATAAACCATTTATATTAAGAACATTAGATGGCGGAAAATCTTGGTTAAGAATTGCAAAAGAGAACCTTCCTTTAATAAAAGAAGGTGAAGCCTCTTTTGCAGCAAGTGGGAATTGTGTTGTTACAAGGCCTAATGGAAAGGCATGGGTGAATACACAAAATAGAATTTTCTTTACGTCTGATAAAGGAGAAACTTGGCAAGTTTCTGAAACACCATTTAAGAAAGGCCAAACTGCAGGAATTTTTGGGTTACATTTCTGGAGTGACGTTCAGGGAATTGCGGTTGGTGGTGATTATAAAAACGATAAAGCTGAGTATGAAAATGTGGCCTTGACAAATGATGGTGGGCAAACATGGAAGTTTCTACCATCGGCTCAACCTTATGGTTTGAAAGAGGCTGCATCAAGATTACCTAATGGAAATATTATCTTGGTTGGCACTTCAGGAACAAGTCTTCTAGAAAAAGATGAAGAAAATTGGAAAGCATTAGATGACTATTCATTTCACACAATTTCTTGTTTTAAAGACGCTTGTTGGGCAATTGGTGCAAAGGGCAATTTAGCAAAGTTTACAACAAAGAAATAACCATTTAATAGTAAACAAAAAAAGGTCTTCAATGAAGACCTTTTGATTTTTTGTGACCGCGTAGGGATTCAAACCCCAAACCTTCTCATCCGTAGTGAGACGCT
>NZ_LXHX01000038.1:0-1276 GCF_001649495.1 Emticicia sp. MM
CCCAAACCTTCTCATCCGTAGTGAGACGCTCTATTCAGTTGAGCTACGCAGCCTTTTTATTTACTTTAACTCTTTCCCTTATTTTGGGACTGCAAAGGTAGTGCTATTTAATAGTATTGTCAAGCCTTTCTTTTACTTTTTTAGAAAATTGATTTCATTCAAATCTAGATTCTTGAAATAATCATATAATTTCAGAATTATGGCCAATGCAATTGTGATTTCTGAAGCTGCAACCACCATTACAAAAATAACAAACATTTGTCCTTGTAACCGATTAGGTTCATATTGACTAAAGGCTACAAAGTTTAAATTGACCGCATTAAGCATCAATTCAATACCCATTAGTATTAAAATCGCATTTCGCTTGGTAACTGCAACTGCGAGGCCAATTGAAAATAGTAAAGCACTAATAATTAGGTAGTTTTGTATATGAATCATTTTAATTTTTTTCCTTTTTTGCTATATATACTGACCCAATTAAGGCAGCCAAAAGTAATATTCCAATTACTTCAAAGGCAAAAATATAATCGGTCATTAGGTTTACTCCAATTTGTTTAACAGTACTGCTTTCTTGCATTTCTTTTCCAATAATGTGGAAATTAGCTTCAAAAATGATTTTAATAAATCCCAAAAAAAGTAAAACAGCCACAATAACTGCCCAAAATCTATTATGGTGCTGGACTTCAATCTTATTAGGTTGAAGATTTTGGCGTTGCATTTTTTTGTTATTCGTAAGCATGATACCAAAAATCATCAGTATTAGAATTCCGCCAACATAAATCATAATTTGACTAACGGCTAAGAAATCGGCAGCTGCAAAAACAAAGAGTCCAGCTACACCCAAAAGGGTAAGTAATAGACTAAATGCAGCATAAAGAACATTTTTAGTAAAAAGCAAAAACAAAGCTCCACCTACAGTAATGGTCGCAAAAACAAAAAAAGAAATTTGTTTGACCAAAGCATAATCAATATTTTTTAAATAATCTTCTAACAATTTAGTCAATTTTTTTAGGGGTTATTTTCATTGTAGGCTTAAAAGCAGGTTTGGGCTTAGGTGTTTCATCATTGTTTTCCGAAGCGTTATTTTCTGTTTTTTGTTCTACTTGCTCGCTAGTTTTAGCAACAGGTTTGAAAGAAGGCTTAAAAGCAGGTTTGGGCTTAGGTGTTTCATCATTGTTTTCCGAAGCGTTATTTTCTGTTTTTTGCTCTACTTGCTCGCTAGTTTTAGCAACTGGTTTGAAAGTAGGCTTAAAAGCAGGTTTAGGCTTAGGTGTTT
>NZ_LXHX01000039.1:0-13654 GCF_001649495.1 Emticicia sp. MM
CAGGTTTAGGCTTAGGTGTTTCATCGATATTTTCCGAAGTTTTATTTTCTGTTTTTTGCTCTACTTGCTCAGTAGATTTAGTAACCGGTTTGAATGAAGGTTTAAAAGCAGGTTTAGGCTTAGGGGTTTCCTGATTATTTTCCTGCGTCTTATCTTCTGTGTTTTGTATTGCATTCGGAATAACTTTATCAAATTCCTGCTTTGCTTTTCTTGAATTCTCAGTTTCTTTATCTTCTACGGTAGGCTTTGGAGTAGTTTTGAATGCTGGTTTAAAGCTAACTTTTGCTTTTGGAGCTTCTCCTTCGGTACTTTCTTTAGTTTCTTGCTTCGCTTGTGGTGCTTTTTTTAGTGCTTCTTTTTCTTCCAAATATTGCTCATAAAGTTTGCGTTTGGCATCTGCTTGCTCTTCTGTGAGATTAGAAAATTGAAAATTCATTTGAGAAATATCAAATACACTGAAATCATACTCATTTGTCATCGTAAGACATTCAGTCGGGCAAACACTTGTACAAAGGCCACAAAAACAGCATTTGGCCATATCTATGTCAAACTTAGCTGCATAAAGTCTAATCGGAGAGCCATCAGATGCGTAATTGATAATTTCTGCTGATTTGATAGGTTCAATTTCAATGCAATCAACTGGGCATATTTTGGCACATTTGTCGCAAACAATACAATCATCAATTTCACAATCAAGTTGATAGCGGCCATTGTCAGGCACAGGTAATGTTTGATGAGGGTATTGGAGAGTTACGATACCAGTTTTCAAATCGAAGTAATTTGAGTTTTCTACAGCAAATGGCTGGCGACTGTTGCGAGCTTGCCATAAATGGCGAAGCGTAAGGCTCATACCTTTAACAGTTGTTCGAATTCCTCGACTAATATTTTTAAAATAAGCGGACATTCAGTGATTGATACGCGTGTTTTTATGAATCTTGCAAAGATAAATCAATAGTCTATCTTATTAGTATGTTAAACAATTAATTTTTAATCAAAGTTTAAGCCAATATCTAATTTTAGGTATTTTGAATAATACTTTAAATCAAATTAAAGTATAATGTTTAACTTTGCAAAGAATTTTAGAGGATAAAAACCTTTCTACAATGCAACAAACACTGAATCTTATCTTAGAGCCGGAAGTCGCTCTTGTCGATGTAGTTTTACATCAATATCTTCAATCAAATCAACTCAAAAACGTTGAAAACTTTACTTTTCGAAAAGTTCGTCAATCAATAGATGCACGGAAAGGACAAGTAAAAATCAATCTTGATATAGAAGTTTATCTCGGAGAAGCACCTCCTCCGCTGATGAATTTTAAAAAGGAATACCCCGATGTCACTAATAAGCCACAAGCAGTGATAGTGGGTGCGGGGCCAGCTGGTTTATTTGCTGCTTTGAGATTAATAGAATTAGGCATAAAGCCCATCGTAATAGAAAGAGGAAAAGATGTACGAGCTCGCCGTCGTGATTTAGCTGCAATTAATAAAGACCACAAAGTAAATCCTGAGTCAAATTATTGTTTTGGAGAAGGAGGGGCTGGAACTTACTCTGATGGGAAACTTTATACGCGTTCTAAAAAGCGAGGTGATGTTCGAAGAATATTAGAAATATTAGTCGCTCATGGTTCAACTCCTGAAATTTTGTTTGATTCACATCCTCACATTGGTACAAATAAACTCCCTTATGTGGTTGCTGATTTACGTGAAAGTATTTTGAAAGCCGGCGGTGAAGTTCTTTTTGATACAAAAGTAATTGACTTTATACTCGCTAATGGCGAAATGAAAGGAGTAGTTACTTCTGATGGCAAAGAAATTCACGGAATAGGAGTTATTTTAGCAACAGGTCATTCTGCCCGTGATATTTTTGAATTACTTCATAAAAAAAGTATTTTAATTGAAGCAAAACCCTTTGCGATGGGTGTGAGGATTGAACATCAGCAAAGTTTGATAGACCAACATCAGTATCATCGTCAAGAGCGTGGCCTCTTACCTGCGGCTTCATATAGCTTGGTTGCACAGACTTACTACAAAAATATCCAACGTGGTGTTTTTAGTTTTTGTATGTGTCCGGGTGGATTCATTGTTCCAGCCGCAACCGCTGAGGGAGAACTGGTAGTAAACGGAATGTCTCCATCGCGTCGAGACTCTAAATATGCAAATTCGGGTGTAGTAGTAGCAATAAATGAAGTAGATTGGCAAAAATACAAACATTTAGGGCCATTAGCAGGTTTAGAACTACAGAAAGAGGTCGAGCGAAAAGCTTGGCAATTAGCAGCTAGTGCACACAAGGTTGCGGTTTCACAATTTGCTCCAGCACAACGACTGAATGATTTTTTGAATAATAAAGTTTCTCGAGAATTACTTCCTACTTCTTATCAACCGGGATTAGTTTCGATGGATATGACTGAAGTTTTACCAGATATTCTTGCTCGTCCATTACAAGATGGAGTTCGAGAATTTGGTAAAAAAATGAAAGGATATGTAACCAATAATGCTCAGTTGATAGGTATAGAAAGCCGAACATCATCACCAGTTAGAATACCTCGTGAAAAGGAATCATTAGAGCATTTACAATTAAAACGTTTGTTTCCTTGTGGTGAAGGTGCGGGATACGCGGGTGGAATAGTATCGGCTGCCATGGATGGTGAACGCTGTGCCGAACAACTTGTGAGAATATATGGTTAAAACAAAATAAATTTTTATATTGCAAAGACAATTGTTTCCATCAAACTGAGTAATTATAAGTTTAATTTCTGAAATATTAACTTACTTTATTGCTCAATATAGACTTAGCTTAGAGAATTATCGTGAATTTTGTTGAATTTATAAATACACTTAGTAAACGATTAGCCGAGAATAAGCTTCCCGGACATGAGGAGATAATGAAAAGAATGTCTCCTTATCGTCTGCGAGTAAAAGTCGAGCCAAACGGAAGTACACGTAGAAGTGCGGTATTAATGATGTTTTACCCAAAGGGTGAAGAGATATTTCTTCCTTTAATTTTACGCCCCCAGTATGATGGTGTTCATGGTGGCCAAATGGCTTTTCCGGGAGGTAGAGTGGAGGCGAATGATAGAGATATTCAAGCAACTGCTCTACGTGAAGCTCAAGAAGAAATTGGAATTAAGGCTACGGATGTAAAAGTTGTTAGGAATCTGACAGAATTATTCATTCCTCCTTCAAATATGTTTTGCCAGCCCGTGGTTGGTTATATGCCTTATCGCCCAGACTTTTATCCTGATGAAAGAGAAGTGGCTGATATTTTTGAAGTTTCAATTTCTGAATTACTCGACCCTTCAATTGTTCAGATTAGAACAGTTGAAACTCGTGGAAATACACTTGAAACGCCTTGTTTTGTTATTCAAGACCAAATTGTTTGGGGAGCCACCGCTTTAATGATTGCTGAGTTAATCGAAATTCTGAAAGATTAAAATACTTCATTGATATTGAATACAAAACCCTTCGAACCGCCAATACCAATACCGTAGTCAAAGGCAATTGTCGTGTTGCTGATTTTGTTCCATTTTATTCTAATTCCACCACCTCCACCCGGAATGATTTTACTCATACCTCCATCAGGATAATTATGAACACTTTGTGTATTTCCAAAAACAACTCCTCTCAAAAGTCCATTTTTTGTAATAGAAAAACGGTACTCTGTTTCAAAATATAGCAGAGTTTTTCCTCTAAATCTTCCAATTGGATAACCACGTCCCGTATTATAATAAGCATCCCAACCGATACTTGGTAAATCGAAGTAAGGGGCATCTCCACCAAACGAAATCCAATCGTAACTCCAAAGTGCTAAAATATTCTCAGAGTTTTGTGGAAAACGAATGTATTTTCGAAAATCAAGGATAACAGATTGCCAGTTTTGGTTACTACCCAAAAGCGTACTATTGTAGCGATATTGGAAATTGGCATAATTACCATTGGTAGAATTTGTACTATTATCTCTGCTATCATGCTGTAAGTTAAATGATAAGCCAGACGAAGTTGATTTTGGGCCAAAACCGTATGTTTTCAAATCAGTTCTAAGACCTTCGTTTTCATTAGTTTCTTTGATTTTCCAGTGGAAATCGAGGTGATACCCTATACCAATATCAAACTTTGGAGATATTTTCTTCAATGCAACCTGATATATTCTAAAATGCTTATAATCAACCATGTTGGCATCGTCGAGAGTGGTATTCCCTCCTAAACCAAAAGTTGTAGATGGGAATTTATAAAACCTAATATCACCAAGTAGATTCAACTTATTCCCCTTAGTCCAGATATTGGTATTCAAAATTGAAATAAGCTGTTTGTATTGAGAGTAATTAGTGAATGTCCGAATACTCGATGGTTTAGTTTCTGCTTTTGGGCTAACTCTGAAAATGTTAACAGTGTTAGCTCCACCCATAAATCCTGTTACGATTGAGTAATTGAAAGAAGGGAGAATAGCAAACGTACTCTTAGATTTGACTTTACTTTGTGCAGGTGTTGGTAACGCATTTTCTTTTGCAAATACAGCTTTAATTATATCTTTTGCATCAACTTGCTTGATTAAATTGTTTGTGGAGTCAACTTTGGCTTCACCTATTGAGTCATTTTGAGCAAAACACAAATGTTGGTTTGCAGAAAAAAATAGGAATAAAAATAATATTGGGTGAAAATATCTCATTTTAACGAAGAAACGCAACTATTTGATTAAACATCAATGATGCGTGAGGTTCGTGCTCAATTTCATGGCATTAAACGCTCGATAAGTGTATTAGTAATATCTTTACGCAAAAACATACAAATAATTGTGTATTAATCCATTTTTAATTTTCTGTAAATTAAAATTTTGATTTAGTGTATAATTGACAATTATTCAATCTTTTTTTCTTTATCTTTGTTTAATTAAAAACTATTTAGTTAAAACAGTTAAAAATAGTTTTTCGTTGCAACAAACTACGATAATTAATTTTAACCCTCAACCTACATCATTTCAAATGAAAAAAGTAATCATGCTCTTTGCACTTCTCTTGGGTGTAATAGGAGTACAGGCTCAGAAACGAGTTTTAGTCTTTTCCCTAACAAGAGGTTTTCACCACAATTCAATCAAAGAAGGTAATCAGTTTTTTCTTGAATTAGGTAAAAAACAAGGTATTATTATTGACACAACTACTGACGCTCGTAAGTTTAATGAAGAAAATCTGAAAAAGTACAGTGCAGTTGTTTGGTTAAGTACAACTGGTGATGTCTTGAATCCTGCTCAACAAGCTGATTTTGAGCGATATATTCAAGCAGGCGGAGGGTATGTTGGAATCCATGCCGCTTCTGATACCGAATATAACTGGCCTTGGTACAATGAGTTAATGGGTGGGTATTTTGCGAGTCATCCGGGCGGTAGAGTATCAAATGTTCAGAATGGTAAAATGATTACACTTGATAAATCATTTCCTGCTTCTGCTCATTTTCCTGATACTTTTGAGCGTAAAGATGAGTTTTATGATTTTAAATCTTTGAAAAAAGATATTCTGAAATTTATAGTTAGAGTAGATGAAAGTAGTTATGAAATGGGTAAAATGGGAGATTTCCACCCAATGGCTTGGTACCACGAATATGATGGGGGAAAGGCTTTTTATTCTAACTATGGACACACACCTGAAACTTTTAGCGAACCGCTCATGATGGAGCATTTTTGGCAAGGTTTGAAATGGGTGTTAGCTGAGAAACTTGATTATACAAAAGCTAAGTCACAAAGAGCTCCAGAAGAAAATCGTTTTGAAAGAACTACTTTGATTAATAACCTTGATGAACCTACCGAATTGGCCGTGATGCCAAATGGTAAAGTTATTTTTGTTGAACGTAAAGGAGCAATAAAAGTTTGGAATCCAACTACAAAAAAGGTAAAAGTTGTTGGTCAAATGCCCGTTTATACAAAGTTTGAATATGGATTGATGGGAGTTGGAGTTGACCCAAATTTCTCACAAAATAATTGGGTTTATTTCTATTACACACCAAATGATACACGCGAAGTTACAAAAGATAATTTTCTTTCAAGGTTTGAGTATGACAACCAAAAAGATACCGTTGTTTTCTCTTCGGAAAAAGTAGTATTAAGAGTTGAAGTTAAAAGAAATGAGTGTTGTCATACTGGTGGTTCTATTGACTGGGATGCAACTGGTAACTTATTCTTATCAACTGGTGATGATACCAATCCGTTTGCTTCTGATGGTTATGCTCCAATAGATTTCCGTGATGGCCGCGATGGTTGGGATGCTCTTCGTTCTTCGGGAAATACAAACGATTTACGTGGTAAAGTTTTAAGAATTACGCCTCAGAATGATGGAAGCTACAAAATTCCGGCTGGTAATTTATTCCCAGTAGGTAAAGAAAAGACTCGTCCAGAAATTTATGCAATGGGAATGCGAAATCCATATCGTATTGCAGTAGATAAGCGTTCGGGCTATTTATATTGGGGTGATGTGGGCCCTGATGCTGGTAAAGGAAATGATAAACGTGGTCCTGAAGGTATCGTAGAATTTAATCAAGCTCGTAAACCAGGTTTCTATGGTTGGCCAATTTTTACAGGCCCTAACTTTGCATATAATCACTATAATTTTGAAACAAAAGAATCTGGTGAGAAATATGACCCAGCAAAGCCAATTAATGATTCTCCACATAATACTGGATTAAAAGAGTTGCCAGAAGCACAAAAAGCGTGGATTTATTATGGATATGGAGATTCTAAATTATATCCTGAGTTTGGAAAAGGTGGCTGTAATCCAATGGCTGGACCCGTGTATTACTCAGGCGATTATGACAATAATCCCAAAAAATTCCCAAGTTATTTTGATGGTAAATTCTTTGCTTATGAGTGGATGCGTGATTGGATTTATTTAGTAAGCATGGATAAAGATGGTAATTATACTGGAATGGAGCGTTTTATGCCTAATACAAAGTTCTACCACCCTATGGATATGGCTTTCTCTAAGGATGGACGTTTATTTGTATTAGATTATGGTATGAATTGGTTTGCTCAAAACGAAGAAGCTACGCTTTCTGTAATTGAGTATAATGCGGGTAACCGTAAACCTTTGGTTTTTGCTAAAGCCGACAAAAAAGCTGGTGCGGCTCCGCTTACCGTAACATTTTCATCGGAAGGTACTTTAGATTATGACAAAGATGCTCTAAAATATTCTTGGAACTTTGGAAAAGGCTTACCTGTAAGCACACAAGCAAATCCTAAGTTTACTTTCACAAAACCAGGCGAATATGAGGTAGTATTGACGGTAACAGATGCTGTTGGCAACAAGGGAATGCAATCTGTTCGTGTTAAGGTAGGAAATGCTGAGCCGAAAGTAAATATTGCAGTGAAAAGTAATAAGACATTCTTCTTTGATGAACAAAAGATTGATTACGAAGTAAATGTGTCGGATAAAGAAGATGGCTCAATTGACAAAGGTATTGATGCGAGTGATGTAGTGGTAAATATCAATTATTTGGAAGGTTATGATAAAACCATGATTGAGCAAGGACATAAAGAAAATATGAACTTTGCAGCGGGTAAAAGATTAATCGACCTGAGCGATTGTAAGGCTTGCCACTCTGTCGAAAAGAAATCAATTGGACCCGCATATATTGATGTTGCTAAAAAATATCGTCGTGGACAAACTATCATTAACCAATTAGCCGAAAAGGTAATTAAAGGTGGTGGTGGTGTTTGGGGCGAACAAGCTATGGCAGCTCACCCTCAAATTTCATTGTCAGATGCTCGTGATATGGTTGATTATATATTATCATTGAATGATACTAAGAAGGCTTCGCAACCAGTGAAAGGAATGTATGAGACTGCTGCTCATAAAGGTAAAAAAGAGGGGGCTTACATTATTCAAGCAACTTATACAGATAAAGGTGGTAAGGAAGTAGGTCCACTCACTACTTCTGAATCAGTAGCTTTGAGAAGCTCGAAAGTTCGTGCAATTGCATTCGATGAGGCTAAAGCTATAAGTAAATTTAATGTTGAGGCATTAGGTGGCGAAATTGCAGTTGCCAATGAAGATGGAAGTTATTTTGCGTTCAAGAATATTGATTTAACAGGTGTGAAAACGCTATCTATTGGAGCAGTTTCACAGAAAGGACAAAGTGTTGGTGGTAAATTAGAGGTTCGTGTTGGTTCTCCAACGGGTACTTTATTGGCTGAAAAAGAAGTTTCTGAATCTAATATGGCTCCTTTAAAAATCAGTTTGAACACAAGTGGTCAGCAAAATCTTTACTTTGTATTCAAAAATCCAAAATCAGAAGGAAAACCACTTTTTGGTGTAAGTACAATTGATTTTCAGAATAAGTAATTTGTTTTGATTACTGAAATATGAATTATCTCGAAATTAAATAAGACTCAATAGTCTTATTTACAAGAAGGCGA
Source organism: Emticicia sp. MM (assembly GCF_001649495.1). NCBI lineage: Bacteria > Pseudomonadati > Bacteroidota > Cytophagia > Cytophagales > Leadbetterellaceae > Emticicia > Emticicia sp. MM. Next base: position 8,395 of record NZ_LXHX01000039.1, read on the forward strand.
TTCATTGCCATTTGGGAAGCTCCATCTGTTTTGGAGATGTATTAATTCAAAAAATGACTTTAGTCTAATGTTAAGTTTGACTAAAGTCATTTTTGTTATGTATAAATATTCGTCAGTTAAAACAGACCGTAGTAATAAATCATTTCTCTAACTAAATTTGTGATGCCTCATGTTTTCATCATAAATTTATCTTATAAATCTTCTCCACCCTAAATAAATCAAAGCAAATAGCACTGCAAATACAACCAATAAGTATTGAAAAGGTAAGTAAGAGAATACAACAATATGGATTTTTTCCAGTAACCACATGAGCAGCATGGTAGTAAAAAGCATAAACCATAAGCCTGAAATTTTATCAAAGCCAGGTACAAGCGATAAATCCACATTTCTACGAATGAGAAAAATGGTTAAAACCATGACAATTATTGGTAAAATCTGCAAATAGACATCGGTTTGCATCACATCGCCTCTTTGAAAGAGAAAAAAATAGGCATTGAGAGCAACAGCAAAAATACCTGGAATACTTACCAAGTATATAAGTGTAGCATACAAATATTTCCATGGTGAAAGATGATCTTCGTCTTTTCCTAAAATTCCTGCAATAGCAGCTGAGGACGGAATAATTAAGAAATAAAAAAGTAAAAAATTCGGATTTTCGCCAATCTGTTGGAATAGTTCTCGTAGTGTCATATTTAGTCTAATTCAAGCAAGTGTAAATGATTTAAGTAGAGTTAAACTACTCAATTTTAGCCACATATATAAACAAAATAGAAGCTTCATCATCGTCAGGAACAAAATATGCTTTGATACCTTCACTATTTTGTTCAACCCAAAATGGATTATTGGTTATTGCTAAACCTGTTGGCGACCATAATTTGATTGGAACTTGAAAAATAGGTCGTTTATCAACCAAATTTATTATTTCAAAACCGCCTAATCTTACTATTGAGCCATTCGGTTGTGCATATTTTTGAAAACCAGAACATAGCATTTGATGTTGACCGAGGTAATGGCAATCTTGGTAATCAATATAAAAAGATGGATTTTTTACGCGAATATTCTCATGTATAATATTGGCTTGTAAATGCTTATTAGATGATTTTAGCTCCCATTCATAAAAATTTCTTGACCCCCAACTTGCTCCATGAATTTTCTTGTTTTCAGCATCATATACAATAGCACCAATGTGGTCTTTAGCTCTTAAAACCTCAGTTATTTGAAGAGTTTGTGCATCAACTTTATAAATAATAGATTGGCTATTAGGTCGATATTCGGCCACTGGAATCCAAATGAATTTACCATCAAAGTCTATACCTCCCGGGTGGTAAATACTACCTTCGCCAAGTGTAATTTTGGTAATTAAATTTCCATTACCATCAAATTTGAATAAATGACCTTTACCTTCCCCAGTTCCTCCATTAATAGGTTTTTGTATTACTTCTACCGAACTCATAAAATAATAGTCACCTACTTTGACCATTCCTTGTGGATGATAGGTGGGAAATTTTAGCTGAACGGAGCTTATTTGAGTCCAAACTGTATTGGGAGTAAGTTTCTTTACTTTTTCAATAAGCTGAGCTTGTGAAAAAATAATATTCAGTAAAAAAAGTGAGAAAGTTAGAAATAGCCGCATACATTTCTTGATTTTAACAAATATAGACATTAGCGGTATATAAAAAGAAAAATCCCTCTGGTAGGAGAGATTTTTCAATTCAATATTTTATCAATAATTACAAAATCTTGAAACCAACCGTAAATTGCCAACCTTTATCTTTGAATTGATTATTGCTTAAATTCAAGGCAGAAACTTCTGATAAGCTACCAACTTTTCTAAGGTCAAAATTAATTCCAAGAAGTTTAACACCAACTCCCAGTTGATACCCCAACGCAGCGTTTTTAAGAGTTTCATCGTTAGAAGTTAAATCTTTGAGAGCATCTTTTAGTTTTTGGTCTTCTGAAAGTTTAAACGAAGCAACTGGGCCCGCATTAATTCTAAAAATTCTTAAAAACTTAAATCCAACTAAAACTGGCACATCTAGGTTATTGTATGAAAATTTCAATTTTTGTCCTTGAATATCAATTGTGCCACCTTTTTGTGCTAATAGTACTTCTGGTTGTAGATAAACTTTGTCACCAAAACGTGTCCAAATACCTGCTACATAGCCAGTTTTGGTATCATAACTTTGAGAAATGTTTTTCCCAAACGAGCCTGCATCAGTATAAATCTGATTAAAAGTAACTCCTCCTTTTATTCCTAATTGAAAATTCTTCTGAGCAAAAGTATTTGTAAACAGGCCAAACAAAGAGAAAAGAGTAATAACCGCGATTTTTTTCATGTTAGTTTTTGTTAAAATATTAGTAAACGTAGAAAAAAATAAAGTTTGAATCATAAAATCTACAGGAATATTCAGCTAAAAAATCGTGCCATTATAAGTGAGAAACGATTATCTGAAGTCGTTTCGAGGAATTAACGTAGATTATTTGCAAATTCGTATCTTATTAACGAATGATTAACAGTTTTGACGTTTTTTTTTGAAAATAGATAATGGCAAAAGTAAAAACAGCATATTTCTGTCAAAGTTGTGGTTTCAGTTCTCCAAAATATTTAGGAAGATGTACTTCTTGTGGCGAATGGAATACTATGATTGAAGAAGTTTTGGCTAAATCTGAACCCGAAAAAGGTAATTGGAAATTCACAGGCTCAAATGCACAACGAACGGTCAATAAGCCTAAAACGCTTACTGAAATCACTACTCAAGAACGTTATAGAATTATTACTGAAGATGATGAACTGAATCGAGTATTGGGTGGAGGAATTGTGCCTGGCTCACTCGTATTAATAGGAGGGGAGCCGGGAATAGGTAAATCAACTCTGATGCTTCAAATTGCTTTAAGTTTAAAAGATTACACCATTCTCTATGTTTCGGGTGAAGAAAGTGAACAACAAATTAAGATGCGTGCTGAAAGAATGCAGTATGTGAATGAACGTTGCTATATTTTGAATGAAACTTCAACTGATAATATTTTTCGTCAAATAGAGTTGACTGAACCTGATATTGTGGTTATTGACTCCATACAAACTTTAGCTTCGCCTTTAATAGAATCAGGGGCTGGAAGTGTCTCTCAAGTAAAAGAATGTACGGCTGAATTGATGAAGTTCTCGAAAGAGTCTGATACGCCCGTAATTATGATTGGGCATATTACTAAAGACGGTTCATTGGCAGGACCCAAAGTTTTGGAACACATGGTTGATACAGTTTTACAATTCGAGGGTGACCGCCACATGACTTACCGTATTCTCAGAACTACCAAAAATCGCTTTGGAAGTACTTCTGAATTGGGTATTTATGAAATGCAAGGGACAGGCCTTAGACAAGTGAGCAATCCATCAGAAATTTTGATTTCACAACGTGAAGAAGATTTGAGCGGAATTACGATTGCGGCTATGCTTGAAGGAAACCGACCACTTTTGATAGAAATTCAATCCTTAGTGAGTGTTGCTACTTATGGTACTCCCCAAAGAACTAGCAATGGTTTTGATAGTCGTCGAACACAAATGCTTCTTGCGGTTCTTGAAAAAAGAGGGGGATTTAGACTCGGTACTCAAGATGTGTTTTTGAATATTGCTGGTGGCTTAAAAGTAGAAGACCCAGCCATTGACCTTGCCATTTGTGTTTCAATAGTTTCATCTTATGAAGATATTAGCGTACCAAGCTCTTGTTGTTTTGCTGCTGAAGTGGGTTTAGGTGGCGAAATAAGGGCCGTAAATCGAATTGAAAATCGTATTTCAGAAGCTGAGAAATTAGGGTTTAAAAAAATATTTGTTTCAAAGTATAATTTAAAAGGAATAGACCTTAATCAGTACAAAATTCAGATTTTTGCGGCAACCAAACTTGAAGAAGTATTTAGTGAACTATTTGGATAATAAAACTTAAAAAAAAATTACTGATAATTGAAATCGAATTGGAATGATGTATTACATAGAAAACGAATATTTAGAAGTAGGAATCGACCCCAAAGGAGCTGAATTATTTAGTATATATAATAAGCAGCATGAGATTGATTATGTTTGGGGAGCAGACCCCGAATTTTGGGGGAAATCGTCTCCAGTCTTGTTTCCTATTGTTGGAGGACTAAAAGATAATACCTATTTTTTTGAAGATAAGGAATATTCATTACCTCGCCACGGTTTCGCCCGTGACTATGAATTTGAAGTTGAAGACCATTGGGATGATGGCATTAGCTTTTTGCTTCGTTCTAATGAGGAAACTCTAAAAGTTTATCCTTTTAAATTTGAATTACGTCTGGTATATGAATTATATGCCAATCTTTTAAGTGTTACTTATCACGTAACTAATGTTGGTGAAAAAGATATGTATTTTTCAATTGGTGGACATCCAGCATTTAATGTGCCCCTCGAAAAAGGTTTAAACTACGATGATTTTCATTTAGAATTTGAAACAGATGAGGCTTTCATGCGTTGGCCTTTGACCGAAAAAGGGCTAATATTAGAAGAGCCAGTAGCTCTTTTGGGAGTAACAGAAATAGAAGATGAGATTGTAGTTAATGAAAGTAATAAATTACCGCTCACTAAAGAGTTATTTCACCAAGATGCTCTTGTGTTCAAACAATTGAATTCAACTTCAGTAACCTTAAAATCAGAAAATAGTAGCCGCTCTCTTCGGTTTGATTTTGCTGGTTTTCCGTATTTAGGTATTTGGGCAGCTAAAAATGCTGATTTTGTGTGTATCGAACCGTGGTGTGGAATAGCCGATTCTGTTAGTCACTCACAAAATATTACTGAAAAAGAGGGGATTAATTTTTTACCTGCGGGTGAGGTTTTTGAACGAGCTTGGGCAGTTAAAATTAATTGATTATCAGGACTTTTGATTTTGTCAATTTTGTATTTTTCTAAGATTAGATGTTTGAGTGATTTTATTCATTTATAAACAAAATGGCTCAAAAGCTGACTTGAGTTTTATTTCGTAACACCGTTTTTGCAAATAATTAATGCAAACTTCTGCAATATTTTTTTTCAAGATTTTTTTAAATAAAAAAAGACTGGGTCAATATGCCCAGCCTTTCTATAATTGAATCCACACAACTTTTATGAAAAAACTATAATAATCTCTATCTAGAATATATATATTAGACTAAGATTTTGAAGATAAGGTTGCATTAAAATTTAAAAAATATGCAATGAATATAAAAAAAAAGGACTGGAGTAAATAACTCCAGCCTTTCCCGCTACTAAATCCAC
>NZ_LXHX01000040.1:0-65758 GCF_001649495.1 Emticicia sp. MM
GCCTTTCCCGCTACTAAATCCACACAACTTTTATCTTTAATATTTTATTTCTATATGAATAACAGAATTGCCTTGCCAATGGTTGCAATAAATTATGAAAATATTTGCGTTTTCTAATTTTGATTCAAAGATAAAACAAAATTGTATGTTGATACAAATATTTTTTTTATTTTTTTGATTATTTGTGAAAAACTTAGAAATAAATTTTCGTGAAACCCCAAAAAATATATCTTCTAAATACCCCTTTTTTTAGAATCATGTTTGGAAGGGTTGTGGTTTGTTTCACCTTAAGCAAAGGTAGGGAAATTTGTTATTCAAAAATAGGTTTACTAAAATTAGTTGATAATATTTCTTGGTTTTTTATTTTTTATTACCCAATTATATAAATCGCTTAGAATTGCTAGTCGCATATTGGCCCCCCAGCTATAGTAAAGCCCATTATAGCTTTCAGGAAAATTTTTACTGTAAAGAGCAAAACGATAGCCGCCTTGTACTGAAAGACCTCCCCAACGCGTGGCTTTCCATCCTACATAAAGGCCAGCCTGAATTGGCATGAAATAATCTTTTCTTCTCCAAATCTGAATTTCATCAAAAATATTTACATTTTGACTTTTTGTTGCACCAATGCCAATTTCAATGGGCATGCTTACTTGCCATCTTTTATTATTAATAAAATTTTGCCAGTGCATTAGACTAAAAAAGTATAAATCAGTTTTCGTATAATAGTCTAAATTTACTCTTTTAGCTGCTCTTTTTCTTAAATCAATTAATCTCTGATACGAATTGAAGTTGAGCCAATAATATCCAAAAGTTACTTGATGGCGTTTTTTTCCTACAATTATTCCTGTATTTACGCCCCAGATGTTTACTCTTTTTTCTCTAATTATTGAACTTCTTGCGTCCCAGTTTATGGTGTAACTTAACCTTGCACGAAGAGAATCGGGGAACCTAACAATGACCGAATCAAGAGTCTGTCCAATAGAAGTAGAATAACTCAACGATAAAAACAAAAACCCCAAATATAGAGTTTGTCTTTTGTTTTGGATACTATATTTTTGTAGTCTTTTTATCACAAAGGTTTTTTCAGTCAAACCATTTAACGTGTTTTGGTTGGTAGATATTTTATTCAAGAGCTTTTGCTACAAAAAAGGCTGCAGCTGCTGCAATTGCTCCAATAGTAGTAACCTTTAAAGCACCAATGAATGGAGGTTGCCCAGTTACTTTACTCTTAAAGTATCCAAACACAAATAAACAAATTAATGTTGCTATACAAGAATATTTTAAGCCATCAATTGGGTTTGTTGTAAAGAAATAAGGTGAAAGTGGGATAAGTCCTCCAATAATGTATGAAATGCCTATGGTTGCTGCACTTTTGGTTGCTCTGTGTTGGTTGGGTTGTTCGAGCCCTAGCTCAAATTTCATCATGAAATCAACCCATTTTTTCTTATCCTTCGCAAGTTCATCGGCAATTTCATCTTGAAGGTGTTTGCTTAGGCCATATTCAGCAAAAACATCACGCACTTCTTGCTTTTCACGTTCTGGAACGCGTTCAACTTCCTCATATTCACGTTTAAGTTCAGACTCATAGTGTTCTATTTCAGTTCTTCCAGCTAAATAACCACCCAAGCCCATGGCAATAGAACCAGCAACTATTTCAGCGATACCCGCTGTAACGACGATATCGTTTGTGTGAACCGCACCACTGAGACCTGCAGCTAAAGCAAATGGAACAGTTAGACCATCAGACATTCCGATGACAATATCAGTGATAAATTCAGAACTACCTAAGTGTTCTTCGTGATGATGTTCGTGCATAAAAAAAGCCTTATTTTAAACAAAAATAGGGCTTTTCTGAAAATCTTTTATTTTTAATGATTATTTTTTCCTTTATTCGCTTTCTGACTCTTTTCTTTCATCTCTTGATATGTTTGAAATTGTTCGGGAGTTAAAATCTTTTCAAGTTCTTTATCCTTTTTTGCTTCCAAAGCATTCATTTTTTCTCTTGCAGCATCCACTTGAGCCGGAGTAGGTTGTGAATTACCAAATTCTTTTTTAAGAAGTTCATACAAACCTTTTCTCTGGTAAGCATAATCTTCATTAAGCGAAGAAATCAGAATTTCTTGTTCATCGGTTAATTTTAGTTTTTTAACCATGACTCGAGTTTCTTCTTTAGCTACTTCATCTGGGTCTGGTGGCGGCTTAGGTTTGCCATTATTAAAACTTGGATTGTTGAAGGCATTGTTGTATCCTCTGTTATAATATCCGCCGTATCCTCCATACCCTCCATATCCACCACCACCATAATATTGGGCATTAGTTTCAATAAATGAAGCTAGTAAGCACCCAAGTATAAGCAAATAATGTTTTATATTAAGATTTTTCATACTAATGATTAGTTGACTAATTTTTATGTAAATAAAACTCAAATTCTTGAAATTTTATCTAATTTATCGAAGATTTTTGATAAAGTATCATGAGGTAAGTTCTCTAAATACACGATACATGAAGGTGGTTTTAGCTTGAAGGTCTTGGTAAGAAATGGTAAAATCAAATTCGTTAATGATAAACTGAGTGATAGAAATGGTTTTAAGTGTATCATCACGATTCATTTTGATTGCATTTCTACTATCGGTACTTCCTCCTGTATGATGGAAGTCTAATATTGATAAAGAGTTTGGTTCTTTTTCAAGAGAAGAATAATATTTAAACCACTCTTCTCTTTGTTTAATTATTTGAGGACTATATAACGTAACCGACGACCAGATACGTGGTTTGGTATTATCTATTTGTGATAAATATATTCTTTCTCCGCTCCATCTTAATTCATGAATATTTATTTCTTGGTTGTTTTCAATCACTATAAGTGTAAAAGGCTCTATTCCTTCAAAAAAATAACGATTTACAAAGTCGTTTATATTTTGATACTCAAAATAATCTAGAACTACCTTACCTCTACTTTGTCTATATGGCGGTTTGGAGATATGTTTCTCAATTCCACCATTCAACAAACAAAGCGTAATTTCGCCACTACTTGCTATCCAAGTACCACCACCTTTGGGGTCTTTTGGAAAGAAAACATTTTGTCCGTGGAGGTTATATTTTCGTGGTGGTATAGCTGGTTCACGAGAAACTGCTTCATCTCGGTTTGAGGTGAGGATAAATCCGTTATTTTTGGTCGGAATATAAGTCAGAACACACATTTGGCTATAATTTAAGATTATTAAATAACCGTATAAAAATAAATGATTGGGTAGGGAAATGATAATTTAATTACTATATACAGTGATTTTTTCTTTGAATTTTATTGTAGAATATGCCACACCGAAATTTGTTTCGATAGTTACTTGTTTGAAATTCTCCTGAATCCCAATTCGAATTAAGGCAAAATGATGAATTGAGTGTTCGATGAGATAGACTAATTCACGCATAAAATTGGTTTCTATTAGCTCAAAATCAATTTCTCCGTATCTAACTCTGAGCTGAATTGGCGAATAAGTATTAGAAATACCTTTGATTTTTTGCTGAATCATTTCAACCAATGTGAGCGTATAATTTAAGTCGGTTTCGATGAGTATATTCCGTTTTCTTGCATCGTAATCAATCGTACCAGTGTCGAAACCTTCGAGTAAACACTGAAAAAACTCTACCGTGTGCCGCACGTGTTGCCCGATGCTACTTCCATTAAAAACCGATAGTTTTTGGGTATATTCAATCGGTTTTAGTTGTGAAAGTAGGTCATTTAATTGGTTAAGAACTGAGAGGGAGGCATTTATAGTCATTTTATTGTTGAACGTTTAAAGTGATAGAAACCGTGGCAACATTGCCCAAAAGCGAGCTTTTTTCTCCAACCTCATACTCTAATCTATTGACTTGAAAGTTGCTTTTCAGTTGGGCATTTGTGCCATTTTGGATAAAAGTGAAAGGAATTTTTACATTTTTTGTCGTTTTCTTAATCGTCAGATTAAAATAGCTGATGTATTCGTTTTCTTTTGTTCCCTTTTCAATTTTGGTCGAAACCATCGAGATTTTCGGGTATTTTTCTACATCAAAGTAATCGCTACCTTTGAGGGTTTTATCACGAAGCCCCAGACCTGTATCAATGGTTTTGGTGTCAATACTTGCCTTTAGTGCAGAACCCGCAAGATTATTGGCATCGAAAACCACCGTTCCCGAAAAACCTTTGAAAGAACCATCGGCAGTAGAGCCCAATGCGTGTTTTATATTGAATGTTACGGCCGCGGTCGTGGGCTTCCAATTTTGGGCGTGGCTCAATGTGGCTTGCACGATGACAAACAACAGAAGAATACTTTTCGATAACTTAGCGAGCATCTTTGTAAATCTTTTTAAATGGTGAATAAGTGATAGCTACAAACGGGAGCAAGGATTTGTGGCGAAAACGGTCGTTTTCAAAGGTTAATACTTTGTCGGTTGTGTATTCCAAAAACTGAAAACTCGCTCCTGCACGCACCCCAAAACGGTCATTTACCCAATACCGAAAATATAATTCTGAGTTCAAACTTCCAATGTCGCTATCGCTAATCAGCAAAAGATTAAATGGCGTTGGTTTGGCAGTTTGAGTAGAATTATTGAGCGATTTTGACTCATTTGCCACAAATTTACCCGATTGTTTTTTGCCAAACGAGAATCCTACGGCATCAATATTGAACCCAACATCGAGTTTTCGGAAACTGTATTGTAGCACAACTTTGCCATTTAAACTACCCAAAGCCGATTTGGTTAGTTGTAGTGTATCTAGGTTGCTGGCAATGTTTTCGGTAAACAAAGCCACAATGCTTTGCGTACCCGAAGTCAGATTTGCTGGTGCAGTAATGTAGTTTTGCTGTCCGCTAAAAAATGTATTTAGACGTACACCCCAACCAATTTTAAAACGGTCAGATTTACCGATTCCGTAGAGTTTTTGATAAGAAATCGAAGGCGAAGCTGCTGTTCCAAAGGCAAGAGCCAAATCGAGATTTCTTTGGGTTTTGGTGTACTGATATTGTGCTGATAATGAGCTACTTATTAATAATAATATGAGTGTTTTTTTCATGTTAGTGCTTTTCAAAAATGATTAGTTTGTTACTGTTGGTTTTGCTTTTGCTCCCTTCTCCTTGAGGAGAAGGGCTGGGGATGAGGTAAACGTACCTCACTTCAAAGCCGCAAAGCCGAACAAAACCGAAAATTGTCGGCACCAAATCAGTACGTGATTTTGTTTTTTCAAATCGGCATTAGTAGGTATTGCCAAGGAAAGATTACCATTTTGTACTTTATCGCTTATCTGAATGAAATTGGTAACCGAGCGGTCTTCGGCGAGGTAAATCCTTAAATCAGGACCAGCATCGGTCTTAAAATTTTCAAAAACCAGAGTGCGTTTTTTGTCTTTATCTTCGTAGATTTTTACAATTCCCGACGTAGCGTGAACGGCACTTTCGAAGTTCCCTTGTAGTACAAGTGTCTGACCAGCTGTGTTAAAATTCGTTTGCGTGGTCATGTTATTGACTATTGAGTTGGTGGTAAAATTTGTATCAGTATTTTCGAGAATATCGTCTTTCTGGCATCCAGCCAAAAACACAGCGGCAATAAGAGCGATGATTGTTTTCATAGTTTTTTGTTTTACAATACAAATATCAGCGTTGGCTGAAAATTGGATTGTCGGCTGGACGACCTAAACAAAAAATCTATGAAAATATTAGGCGGCTTTTTTCAAAATAATTTCGGTGCGTGAGTAATCTAAAATACCTTTTTCTTTGAACTCGTTGAATAGTTGTGTAACCGTCTGACGAGTACTACAAATCAAACTGGCGATGTCTTGATGCGTAAGGTAATTTGTTAGTATAACCTCATTGGCCGACGCCGTGCCTTCTTTTGCTGCCCACTCGTCTAAAAAACTTTTGAAGCGTGTACGAACATCTTTAAACATCAAATTTGAGTAACGATTTTGTAGTCTTTTAAACCTAAAACCCATCCATTTCGTGTAAGAAAGCCCCAATTGAGGATTTTTCTCTAAAAGTTTTTCAAAATCATCCATCTTAAAACTGCAACAAATCACATTATCCGAAACGGCTACTGCATATTCATCAGACTGCGTTTCGGTCAAGGTAAATTCGCCAAAAATATCGCCTTTTTGGATAATGTCTTTAACAATTTCGTTGCCTTTTTCGTCGATTTCTACAATTTTCAATGTGCCTTTTTTCAAGAAATAAACTCTTGTGTTTTCATCGTGCGAAAACAAAATAATTTCGCCTTTCTTCGCCGATTTGAAATTGGTAATCATACAGATTGATTTCAATTCTGTGGAAGAAAGTACATCAAAAAGTTTGTGGTCTCTGAGGTACCAATATTTTGTGTCGAGGTTCATCAGTATTTTTAGGTAGTACTATCAAATATACAAAAAAGGTTTGAACAAATATTTGTATTAAAAAAATAGAAATTGATACCAAAGATTCCTAAAGTATCAATTTAAACATCATTATTATAATATTTACTATATTCAATTACTTATTTTCAGCACAATTTCTTCCAAAATATTACTTTATCCTCGCCATCATCCCAAAAATCTTTGATAACAGCCTCTTGACGATAGCCAAGTTTGTGATAAAATTTTCGTGTTAATGTATATTGGTCAATACTTGAAGTCTCAACAATCAATACTCTTTTACCATTCTTTAAGAGCAAATCTTCTATAAAGTGCATCATTTTATGACCAATCCCTTGACCTTGAAACTCCTTTCTGACTGCAATTGCATAGAGATTATATGTTCCGTTTGTTAGCTTTTCTGGGGCACAATAGCCAATCGCTATGGGTTTATTATTTTCGATACATGTGAACCAGATTTCTTCAGTCTCCGTATTATTAAAATAATCTGAAATCATATCGTCAAGATATTCAGATGGGAATAGTTCACTTGAATCTAAAACTTCTTTGAGCCTTTTAGGTCTTTAATTTGTACTTTTCTAATTATATTATCTTTCATTGTCTCCTTACTAAATCTATTTTCTATACTTTTTTCATGTTGTGAATTACTGACTGTGAAAACATTCAGTTCCCTACAAAAAATGTTTCTTAATTATTGCCCAAACTTCACTGAAAGGTAAAGGTGAAAAACCTCTTTTTTGATTTTGAATACTGATTTCGGCCGTACGTTTCCAATGCCAACGTAAATCTAGGTAGGCTTGCCAAAGTCGGTAGTTGGGGTCGTAGATATGTCCGGGGTCGGAGCTAACGCCATTGAGTTCCAAGATTCTGATGTTTTCGCCTCTGTACAAATCTTCGATACTTGCCACTTTCATATCGAAACGACCGTAATAAAAACCCTCAAAGCTTTCGGCAATTTTGCTGAAAACCTCGTCTAATTTTTCGTTGATTATCCAATTTGCATTGATAAACTTTGTGCCTCGGCAATGATTTCCGATGGGTTCGAGGAGTCGTTTTTCATCTTTCGGTAAAACTTCATTCATGCCTTCGCCTAACTTTGCTTCTAAGACTTCCAACTGAAATCTGGCTCGGGTAGATTGCTCTATCAATTCTCTAATCGTTGATTTCCCATCGCCTGTGATAGTCAAAAGTTCCTTCATCGTCAATGACGAAACTTTGCCACGTGATTGATTGGGCAAGCGACTAAAAAGTACGCCAAATTCAATGGGATACGTGATGAATTCTTGAATGATGTAATCTTCGGGTGTTTGTGAATGATAGACCTTTAATTGCTCCAATGATTCGATTTTTGCGACATTTGTCCCTCTTTCGCCAATATTGGGTTTTGCGATTAATGGAAAAGTCAACTGATTGATTTCTAATTGTTTAATGGCTTTTTCAAAATCTTGTATTTTATCAACGAAAACAGTTTTGGGCAAATATTGAGAATTGATATTTTTCAGAATGTCAATTTTACTTTCACCATAAAAACCGCCCGCCTCGATTCCCGGATTTACGGCAGTGAAAAAAGTAAGCGAACGAGTTTTAGCCGATAAATAAAGCCAATATGGAGCCATTGGTAGGTAGAAAACCCACCAAGGCCAGTATTCGTAATTGAAGATTTTAATAATTGAAAGAGGAATTTTCATGAATTTATTTTTATTAATTGAATGGAATTTCTCGAATACTCCGAATAACTCGAAAAATTCTCATTTTATATTTTAGGAAAGTACTTCTGCATAAGCCTTTTCCCTTCGTTTTGGTGAATAATTTGAATAAAAATCGAACAAATTAATACTATAATAGCCAACATAAAAAGCTGACCGCCATCGCCTTTCGACTCGATTCCGATGACAAATAAATGCGAAGCAATTGCTCCAAACATGAGTCCCATACCGAGAAATCCACCAATAAAGGCCGTAGCAGGAATGAGTAATAAAATACCAGTAATCAACTCCAAAACACCCGTTCCGATTCTTCCCCACGGTTCAACGCCGAGTTTGCTAAACAACTCAACCGACTCAGGGTGAGCTGTAAATTTGAAATAAAGTGTTTGTAAAAGAATCACAGCGGCAACGATTCGTAAAATCCAAGAGCTTATTTTAGAAAGGTTCATTGTGTTTTGGGTTAAATTAGTGAAAAATATTCATCCAACTCTTATCGGCTTTCGATTTAAGATTTACTTCATCTTTATTCCATTTTGGCAATGTATTATTTGCCCAAGAATGATAAAAAAGGTAGAGTTTTCCATTCAAAATCTTGAAAGTTTCGGGGTCGATTTCTACTTTTTCGCCCGTGGCTCCCATCGCATACGCACACCAACCACCGTATTGTGGTTCATACTTTTTAGGGTCTTTCAAAAATACATCTTTGTTGGCTGCACTGGCAAATCGGTAGGTTGCACCTTCAAAATTGGCACTGAATTGCTTGTTGCCTTCAATGGCCTTGTTTTGTGTAAAATACGCCACAGGGTCGTAGCCTTGAATCGCCAAGCCGTTTTCAAGGTTAAATTGTTTGGTTCGAACGGCTGTTTGGGCAAAAATTTGGGTGGAGAATCCCACTAAAAAGCATAAGGTTAAAAATCGGAATTTCATTTTGGTGATGGTTTTGGGTTAGTTAGATTTATTGAGAGAAGGCCAAAGTTCATTCGCTTTCTGAATACGGCTCGGAATATCCTTCGACCATAATTCTTTTACTTTTTTGCTATAATTGAGGTAAAGTTTATCATCGACAATTGTCCAAGCATTTGGGTCGGTTGGCGATTTGTGGTTTTCGCTCACGCCGTAAGCACAAAAGCCGCCGTATTGCGGAGCATATTTTGTTGGATTGGTTTTGAAAACATCTAAATTGGCTTGTGAACTAAACAACCATTTGGCTTCGTTCCATTCAAAACTAAAATCGTTTTTGCCTTCAACTGCCTTACTTTCAGTAAAATACGCTACGGCATCATAGCCATTGATAGCGATTCCATTTTTGACAAAAATGGCTTTTTCTTGTGCAAAAACACCACTCGAAACGAGTAGAAAGAAGAAAATTATCGCACTAAATTTGTTTTTCATTTTGATAAAGATTTAAAATTTACATCACAAAGTTGGTGGATTGGTAAAAAACGAATTGTCGGCTGGTTGACAATTCAGAGAAGAATTTTGAAAGTTTGAAACACAGACATCGAAATAAAAAATAATCCGATGACTTTTTCGATGGAATAGCGGCGGAATAGACCGAGTATTTTGATTTGAAAACGCTTTGCCAAATACGCAAAAATCAATAAAATCAGAAACGCACCCAAAGCGGCTCCCAACACAAACGAAACTTGCGAACTTATTGAATTTAGGCTAAAAAAAGTGTTAAGATACACCAATACCACTACCCAAAAAGGCAATAACTGAGGGTTGAGAATGCCACTGACGAATCCACCAATTATTTCTTTTGGCCTATTGCTTAGGTTAAATTCTTTGTTTGATTTTGAACTAAAGTAAAAACTGTGGACGCCAATTATCAGGAAAAAAGGAATAATGGCTATTTCTAAAATTTCGAGAATTGTTCGATTTTTGGTCAAAAAAACTTGACTTTTGAGTGCGATGATTGTGTAAATGATTTCAGGAAGCGTGCCGCTGATGGCTACCCAAACACCCGCTTTAAAATTCCGAGAAAGCGTTGCTTGCACAACCGCCAAATTGACTGGCCCCGGATGAACCGAACCTACAAAACTAATGAGTGCAGTTAATAATAATATTGCCAATGATTCAGACATACCTTTGTTGATTTTATGCAACAAAGGTATCAATGGCTGAAAAATTGATTTGTCGGGTGGCTGACTGATTTATCCAAATTATGGGTTATTAGTTCTTTGTTTAAAAAATTCTCGTTTGAAAAAACAATGTATTGAATGTATATAGTACTGGGTTATATTTAACCTAATTTTCTTTCTAATGGTAAGATTTATTTTTATATTTAGTATCAATTCAATCTTTTCTGATAAATGACCGAACTCGAAAAGCTCTTTATAGTCTGATGTTTTATGGTTTTAGAAGAACGAATTTTGAAGCATCTTTCCCTTTCGGCCGAAGAACACTACGAGCAATTATTCGCCTTCAAAAAAGAGTTTTTCAACCAAGTACCGCTACAATATTTGGCTTCAATGTTGGGTATGACTCCCGAAACTTTTAGTCGGATACGAAAAAAAGCGTTGAAGAAAACTTCTTGATTTTTGTCAAGAGCAAGCCTTGATTTTGTGTAGAACTTAATGAGTCGAACAATAGACAAAAATTTCAATCATTGCAAAATCAAAGTGATTTTGCATAAAACCAAAATTCAATGAGAAGCATTAATAACAACACACCAGTAAAATTTAGTAAAAGCATAATTATAAACGCCGTTACTTATAAAGTTTGGGAAATTATGACCAATAAATATCAATGACTGGTCTAAATGGCAGTCGGATATTACGAAACCTAAACTAAATGGTGTTTTCGAAGTAGGGACAACCTTCTACTGGAAGACTGGCGGAGCAAGTATTCATTCGACTTTTCATTCCTTTGAGGTTACTTAAAAATTTGGCTGGACGGGTAAGACATTAGGCATGTTTGCTATTCATAACTGGACTCTTACTTCTTTGAGAACCTAACGATTATCTTGGTAGAGGAAAGTATGGAGGGTTTATTAGTAAGTATTTTGCAAAAAACGTTCAATAAAATCCTCGAAAATGATATGCAAAACTGGCTCAAACTACTAAAGATCGAATCTGAAAAGTAGTGTTTAGGACTGTTTTGTATGGTGAATAATAAAATACTAATTGTTGTAAAGAGAATTACGAACCAATTAGTATTTTACATTCAGTTGATTATTATTTGACTCGATAAAAACTATTTAGCTTGATCCCGAAGGTCCAATCTGTGGGTTTATAGGTAAGTGTTTTAAATTGATAAGCTGCATATGGACTAATCTGTAAAGAAAATTTCTTCCAACGTTTCTCAATACCTGTAGAAAACATCAAATTATTAAATGCTGTTACTTTAATTTTTTCAGAAAAGGCATTTGGCGAATCATCATAATTATGACGCGAAAATGAGGTTAGTTTTTGTAAATGTAAATCAAAGTCAGTTCCGCCACCCAAAGTGAAAGTGAAATCATTTCGAAGGGCTATTCTATAATTGAGATACAATGGAATTCGGAATAGAATTTGGCGAGCTTCAATGTTTTCGATTGGAACCCCAACAGGAAAGTCTACTTTGTGCTCTTCTCTAAAATCTTTGGTTGTTTTTCGTTTAAATTCATCTTCATTCCCGAAATGCTCAAATCCCAAGAAATTGACAGAAGCACCGGTGTTTGCACTCCATTTTTTACTTAAAAGAAATTCAGCCAAAATGCTAGTTCCAATTTGTTGGTTATCCATATTGGCACCAATTCCAATTCTATATTTGAGAGGTGGTAATTTGATGGAAGGCAGTTTGAATTCCTTATTTTTTACCAATGCTTTTGTATCGTATGATTTAAGTATAGGTTCTCTAAGTAGTGTTGCGGAAGATAAGCTCAAAGGAAGGAAGCCCTTACTTCTAACTTCATTCAAATTGATTTGTTTAGAAATTTCTGCTTGTTTATCAAGAGTAATTGCATTGTCGGTAACGTTGCTATTTTTAGGAGTATATTCACCTTGGTTACTTATCTCCTGTGCAGATTCCTTCTCATAATTTATATTTCTCTTAACAATCGTTTTTTTAGGGGTTTTAATAAAAATACCTACTTTTCTGTTTTCATTTTTATTACTCTTGGAGCCATTAGTAGCCTCTATACTTTCAAATGAATTATCATTGTTATTTTCTACTTCACTAATTGGGTTTGATTTTGTCTCACTTAGATTGCCTTCCGAAAAATTAATCTCTTGTGGGTCATTTAATAAAACGTCTTTTCTAATATGTTTCAAAACATAAACTGTGTCAATTTTTTCAACAATTACTTTCTTTTTGAGCGGAATAGTAGTGGTTGAAAGCATTTTTTTTTGCTCCAATTTGGTATTTAATTCGTTAATTTTATTTAGTAAAATTTTATTTTCATTCAATTGATATAAAGTAGTAGTTATAAGCGAAACGATTAATAATGTGCTTACCGAATAGGTAAAAACATGCCCAAATCTCTGCCAAAAACTCAGAGGCAAATGTTGTGTAATATACCCTTGAATTCGGTCAACTTCATTTTCGGAAAATGGTGGATGAAAACTCTCAACCTTGCGTCGAAAGGCTTCATCAAATTTATCAGTGTTCATTGAGTTTATTTTTTCTCGATGAGTAAATATCAAATAAATGTGGATAATGAATACGAATCATTTCCTGTAACTTAATGCGAGCATCTTGAAGATTCGATTTTGAAGTACCTTCTTGAATACCTAATTGTTCGGCAATTTCTTTATGTTTATATCCTTCAATTACATATAGCATAAATACCATACGATACATTGGCGTGAGTTTGCGTACGAGACTCATGATTTCTTCAGTGGAAAGTTTACTAATGACATCATCATCAAAATCAGTAATTTCAACTTCATCAATGGCAACATGTAATTGGTATTTTTTATTTGCTCGGTAATAATCAATGGCAGTATTTATCATAATTGTTCGAACCCATGCTTTGAAAGGTTGCGAAGCATCATATTTTGAAAGATTATTGAAAATCTTTAAAAAGCCATCATTTACCATCTCTTCAACTTCTTGGTCATTGCTCGAATATCTTGAACAGATACTCTTAGCAAACCCCAAATGAAGTTTGATAAGCGTACGTTGGGCTTGGTTATTATTATTAATGCAAGCTTTAATTACGCTCTCTAGATTATCTTCCGAAAATGTACTTTTCTTAAAAAACAATGTAATTAGATGGTTTGAAAGGTATTGTAAAGGTAGTTACGTTAGGCTAAAAAAAATGGTGGGGTATAAATAAAAAAAAACATTTTTTTTGAGTTTACCCCACGTTTTTATTTTCTGTTGCGTAAAGCCTATCAAACACTATTTCTCATTTAAACAAATATTACCTATGATTCGCTTGAGTAAGTTAATGATTGTATTGGCATTGTTGATTGGTATAAAATCAGTACCAGTTTTAGGGCAAGACTCAACAAAATCGTCTATTCGGACAGTTTTTTCTGGAAAAAAATCACCCCTAAAACTCAGATATTTAGGGTTGTATGTGGCTCCCGAGTATCAGTTTGGGCAAGTAGGTGGTTCTTTTACTTCTTTAACAGGAGGTTCTGTAATGTTACAGTTTAATAAAAAATTAGCTTTAGGATTCACAGGTTATAGTACTGTAAGAGGTACTCAAAATAATGTTAATGGAATGTTTGCGGGCCTAAAAACTGAATATACAGTAATGCCTGATGCGGCTATTCACGTTTCATTTCCATTAATGTTTGGCGTAGCCAGTGATGCCTTTCGCTTTGGTGAGTTTGGTGAACACCATGATGGCTTCAGGGGTGGTGATAGGGGAATGCCTGATTCAAATTTTGACCCAAATGCCGCTAATGGTACGCAAGGACGGTTTCCTGATAGAAATAATTTTACGAAAAATTATTATAGTGTAGTACAACCAGGAGTGGTAGCTGAGGCAAATCTTATGCGATTTGCAAAGATTTTTGTTGGGGCAAATTACCGATTTGCTTTTGATAATAATGGATTAAGTTCTGATTATAAAGGTTTTTCTGCGAATGTTGGATTGAAACTTGGTATTTTTGATTATGCTTTATCAAAAAAATCAAAAAAGAAAACTGATAATTAATAAATTTTTAATTAGTCGTGCAACCATTTATTACGTCCCAGACGTCATTCATTTCAGTAATTACTAATTGAAGCTTCGCTGTAAAAATCATTTCTAATTCTAAATTTATTATACCAATGAAAAAAATAGTAGTTGTGGCTGCTTTTGTTATGGCGGCTGTATATATGACTGCCTGTAATAAAGAAGCACTCTCTCCTGATTCGATTGCTAACGATATTAAATCGGCTGCAACCGCCGACTCAACTAAGCATAAGCATCCTAAGAAGGATTCTTTAGGTATAAAGAGAGATTCATTAGGTCATAAACCACCAAAAGATTCACTCGGAGTAAAACCTCCTAAATTAGACTCTTTGAAAACTAAACCACCAAAGTTAGATTCACTTGGTCATAAACCTAAGAAAGGTCCAAAGCACGGATAAAAGAATAACACAAACAATATTTTTATTTTTGTGATTGGTCAAATTTCCTGAAATTTTCAGGAAGTTTTTCTATATCATGCAACCATTTTAATAAATGTTTTCGTCTAAATCAGGTAAGCAATCTTTTTGCAAATACTAATCTAAAAAACACTTCGATTATTGATTCAAATTCTCCTCTTGTTACCCTATTATTTATGAGCTAAAATTAAAGGCTCCCTAAACGAATTATTCAAATAATTAGATACTCATGCACGAACAACAGTCTTTGCTCGGTTTTCTTTCTGTGGCATTTTTGGCAGGAGTTGCCAACCTTTTTATGCCTTGTATTTATCCAATAATGCCCATGACTGTAAGTTTCTTTACGAAACAAACTGACGGAGCTCGTAAAGCTATGTTTTATGGTATTTCAATCATGTTTGTTTTTGCAATCATTGGATTTGTAACAATGGCATTTGGAGCCCCGTTTCTTAATTTTATCAGCACGCATTGGCTCCCAAATTTAGTTTTCTTTGTTATTTTTATCATTTTTGGAGTATCACTTTTGGGGGCTTTTGAAATTGTTCTTCCCCATCAGTTTGTCAATAAAATTGATGGAATGTCGGAAAGTGGAGGTTGGTTAGGCATTTTCTTTATGGCACTCACTTTGGTTGTTGTCTCTTTCTCTTGTACTGCCCCTTTTGTCGGGTCATTATTAATTTTAGCGGCACAAGGTGAAGTTTGGCGTCCGCTTTGGGGAATGCTAGCCTTTGGTTTGCCATTTGGCTTAGTTTTTACCCTATTGGCTATGTTTCCACAGTGGTTAAAAAGTATGCCAAAATCAGGTGGATGGATGAACGAAATGAAAGCCGTAATGGGTTTTGCAGAATTTGCTTTAGCATTAAAGTTTTTAAGTAATATCGACCAAGCTTATCACTTCAACCTTTTGCATCGAAGTACATTTCTTATGATTTGGATTGTTATTTTTGGATTAATTGCACTTTATATTTCTGGGTTTATTCGCCTACCTAAAGATAGTAAGGTCAAATCGTATCATTGGTCGAGAGTAGTTTTTAGTATGTTGTTTTTTGTGTTTACTTTTTATTTGATTCCGGGGATAGTTCAAGAAAAACCACTTGATTTATTATCAGGAATATTACCGCCTCAAGATAATCAATCAGAATTAGCGGGTGTTCCTTCTGAAAAGCTTCGTCCAATGCCGCATGGTCTGACTGGTTTTAGTGATTTTGATGATGCTTTGGCCTATGCCCAAGAAGTAAATAAGCCTGTTTTGGTTGATTTTACAGGATATGCTTGTGCCAATTGCCGTAAAATGGAAGAAAATGTATGGATTAAGCCAGAAGTTTTGGAGAGGTTGAAAAATGATTATGTAATTGCGTCGCTCTATGTGGATGATAAGAAAGAATTACCCAAAGAGAAACATTATAAATCTTCGTACGATGATGAATTGAAAACAACCATTGGTGATAAAAATATGGATTTGGAGATTACTAAATTCAATAATAATGCTCAACCTTATTATGCTGTAGTTGACGCCAGCGGCAAAACGATAGTAAATCCTGTGGGTTATTCAAGTGTTGAAGATTTTGTGAAGTTTTTGGATGAAGGTAAAAAGAAATAGAATATTTTGTCAACCAATCGAAAATCAAATTCGTCTTTAATAAAAAAACTTGATTTTACCCCAC
The DNA here is from genome assembly GCF_001649495.1 of Emticicia sp. MM. Classification (NCBI taxonomy): domain Bacteria; kingdom Pseudomonadati; phylum Bacteroidota; class Cytophagia; order Cytophagales; family Leadbetterellaceae; genus Emticicia; species Emticicia sp. MM. The sequence continues at coordinate 16,278 of NZ_LXHX01000040.1, forward strand.
CTTATCATAAGGTATTACGTAATATAAATATAACCATTATTTAAGTAAACTAAAACTGTTATGACTCGTTTTGAATTTTTAAAATCTCTTGGATTTAGCGGTGGAGCTTTAATGACCTTGCTCACTTCATGTGTAAGAGAAGATGATAAATATGTAAATGCTTTAACGGTAGCCCCCGATGGAACTACAAATACGGGGACAAACACAACAACTGGCACTACTACTACTGGATCAAATACAGGAACTACAACAACAGGTACGACCACGACAGGTACAACCACAACTGGAACAACCACTACACCAGTTAATGTAACAGGAATAATTTCTACGGAAGAACTAAATAAAATTACAAATACTAAATTAAAACTAGATTTAACTTCAACTACTTACGCCAAACTAATGACAGTAGGCGGATATATGGTTATTAGTAATATTGTTGTGGCACTTTCTATAGCTAATACTTATATTGCAGCAACGGTAGTATGCTCGCATGAACCTAAGAAACAAGTTATTTATTACAATAATGAGTGGTATTGTACGGCACATGGAGCGAGATTTTCACTAACTGGAGCTGGACTAAATGGCAATGGAAGAGCTGGCTTAACAGTCTATAAAGTAGCAACTGATGGTAAAACCCTCGTTGTCTATTAATTCTATTATTTTTGAGTATTTTTAAATTTTAAACTTAGAAACAAATGAAATTATTAAGCATTCTTCTAACATTTTTATTGCTTGAAGGAGCTCCACAGTGGGGAAGTGACTTCGATAAGGCAAAAGCAGATGCTATTCAAAACCACAAATATATTGTAATAAACTTTTCGGGTTCTGATTGGTGTGGACCTTGTATTAAGTTAAAAAGAGATATTCTTGATTCTCAGGAGTTCTTGAACTATGCTTCTACCAATTTGGCACTTGTTCGTGCTGATTTCCCGAGACTCAAGAAAAACCAATTGGATAAGAAGCAAACAGCTTTAAACGAGTCTTTAGCAGAAAAATACAATCAAGAAGGTAAATTTCCTTTTACTGTGTTGCTTAATTCAGAAGGAAAGGTCGTGAAAGAATGGGATGGTTACCCAGCAGGAATTACAACTGAAGCATTTATTCAAGAAATTCAGTCGATTGTAAATGCAAAGAAATAATGTTCATCATAAGACGCTCCGCTTGATGGGTAATCGGTTTACGATTACGGTTGTAGAGGAAGATGCTCAATGGGCCGAACAGCAAATTGATGAAGCCATTGCCGAAGTTAGTCGAATTGAAAAACTCTTGACTACCTTCAACAATGATAGCCAAACTAATCAGATTAACGCTAATGCTGGTATTATGCCAGTAAAAGTTGACCAAGAAGTTTTTGATATTATCCAGCGTTCATTGAGAATTTCAGTTTTGACCGATGGAGCTTTTGATATCACCTACGGCTCAATTGATAAAAGATTTTGGAATTTTGATAGATCAATGACTGCTTTACCAGACCCAGAAACTGCCAAAGAAACCATTAAACTCATCAATTACAGGAATGTAATTTTAGATTCTCAAAATCTAACGGTGTTTTTGAAAGAAAAAGGGATGAGAATTGGTTTCGGAGGAATTGGTAAAGGATATGCTGCTGAAAGAGCTAAACAATTGTTGATTCGTAATGGAGTAAAAAGTGGAATTATCAATGCTGCTGGTGATTTAACTACTTGGGGAAATCAACCCAATGGAAAACCTTGGACAATTGCGGTGGCTGACCCCGATGCTCAAAATCAGGCCTTTTCATTTCTTAATATTAGCGATGTGGCAGTTGCTACTTCAGGGAATTATGAAAAGTTTGTGATAATTGATGGGAAAAAGTACTCACATACGATTGACCCAAAGACAGGTTATCCCGTGTCAGGAATAAAAAGTGTGACCATCATTTGCCCAAATGCCGAACTTGCTGATGCTATGGCAACTCCCATAACAGTTCTTGGAGTTGATGCTGGTCTTGGACTTATCAATCAAATGAAAGGGATTGCCTGCATTATTATCGACGACGACAATCAAATATATACATCTTCTAACATTAATATTTTATAAGAATGAAATCAATCAAAATATTAGCACTGATGGTTTTCCTACTTGGGTCTATGGCTTCATGCGTAACAGTAAAAGAATACCAAAAAAATCGAATCAATGATTCTGAAATGGAATTGGCCGCACGCAAAGCAGAAAAATTTGAAACCAGTTTTTATCTTTATCGTGAAGGGGCTTCAGGTGCAAATGGTGGTAAAAGTGGTGGTGGGTGTGGTTGTAATTAATAATTCTAAAGGGCATCAATTAGACCCAATGATTTAAATTTGAATAGTCGTTGATAGTTTTTCGACTATAAATCAAAATCCTCTATGAAAAAAGTAACATTAGCTATTGGTTTGTACGTAGGCATTTTGAGCGGAGCTCATGCCCAATATGATGAAACTAAATATATTTTTAAGAACAGAAATACTGAAACTGGTAAAAGTTCAATTCCAACTTCGAGTAAAAAATATAAGTTAAGCTCCAAGCCAGTGGCAGAAAGTGGCTTTAGAACTTTAAAACTTGATGAGGTGAACTTTGTTTCGGCTTACTATAATCAAGATGGCAATCACTCGGCTGTTACAGGTGGAATTGGTACAGAAAAATTGATTGACTTTGCCAATTCGATAGATTTGAAATTGTCATTTACAGATAGAAAAGGACGCAAAAATTCAATTATTGGTGAAGCATCCGTTGATTATTACTCATCTGCTTCCTCTGATAAAATTGACCCCCGTTCGATTTCTTCAGCATCAATGACGGATACACACTTTTATCCAACTTTATCTTGGAGTAGAAAAAATGATAAAACCCATAACACAGTTGGGGCAAGTTTTTCGTATTCTACAGAATGGGATTATCAATCTTACGGCGGAAATTTAAGTTATTCGAAATCTTCAAAAGATAATAATACAGAATTAAGCTTAAAATTGGGTGCTTTTTTCGATACTTGGTCGGTTATTTTACCTTATGAGGTTAGACCTGATGGTTATGGTTCAGGAGCTGAAGGAGATAATAATATTGATTATAAACGTAGAAATTCATATAATCTCTCTATTGGGGTTTCCCAAATTATCAATAAACGTTTACAGGTAATGGCGGTTGTCGAACCTTCTTTTCAAGAGGGTCTTTTGAGTACGCCATATCACCGAGTGTATTTTACTGATGGAACACTAAAAGTAGAAAAACTACCGGGTACTCGTGCCAAACTCCCTGTTGGTTTAAGAGCAAGTTATTTCTTAGGAGATAGATTCATTATTCGTTCTTTCTATCGTTATTATCAAGATAATTGGGGAATGAAAGCTCATACCCTTAGCTTTGAAGTTCCGATAAAAATTACCTCATTTGTTTCTGTTACACCACATTATCGCTTTAATAGTCAAACTGCGGTAAAATATTTTGCTCCAATAAACACGCACAAGTTAACAGAGTCATATTACACTTCCGATTTCGATATTTCTGATTTTAGAAGTGCTTTTTGGGGAGCAGGTATAAGAATTGCTCCGCCAGACGGCGTCTTAGGAATTAAGCATTGGAATACGGCCGAACTTCGCTACGGGCACTATAACCGAAGTAATGGAATGGTGGCAAATATCATTACTTTGAGTGCAAAGTTTAAGTGATAATTTGATAAAGTAGTTCTTTGTCTGAGTATCTTTTTATTTTTGAACTGATTCTCAGACAAAACTTTATAGACCTAAATTATGCCTAAGTGGAGTATTTTTAGGAGCAATAATGATGACAAATTTAAGAAACCTGTTTCTTCTCAATAAATTCTTTGAATGCTTTGCGGTAGGTATCGCTTATAGGTAAAAAAGCTTTTCCGATTTGTACCTTTTCTTTATCGATGGCATCAATGGCATCAAAAGCAATAATGTAGGAGTTATGTATGCGTATAAACTGGCTTTCGGGAAGTTGTCCTTCTAAACTTTTCATTGTTTGTAGCGTGACAATTTTCTTGGTTGGAGCGTCTTTGGGAGTATCTCGCTCTTTCACATGAATACTGACGTAATCTTTTAAACCTTCAATGTAAAGTATTTCATTGAGCCGAACCTTCACTAATTTAGTTCCATCTTTTACAAATATAAAAGATTGGCTGCTTTCAGCATTTACCGTAATTTCCTGAATAACTTTCTCTTGTACAACAGGTTGAGCCGATGTTAGACGAATGGTTGCTTTTTCAACTGCTTTTAAAAATCGTTCTAGACTGATGGGTTTCAATAAATAGTCGAATACTTCGAGTTCGTATCCTTCTATGGCGTATTCAGAGTAAGCGGTTGTAAGAATAACTAGTGGTTTTTTTTGTAGAATTTTCAGTAAAGTGATACCAGTAATTTCGGGCATTTGAATATCTGAAAATAAAATATCTACCGCATTCTCACGAAGAAAATCTAATGCTGCTAACGAACTTGAGAATGATTTCAACAATTGAAGATGAGGAGCTTTATTTACGTAGGCTTCCATTAGATTTCTCGCCAGTGGCTCATCTTCTATAATTATGCAAGTTAGCATCATGATTTTATTATCAAGCCAAATTTAGTTTCAATACAATTTTATAATCTTTCTCATCTTCATTTACTTCCAAATCATATTTATTTGGATAACTTAAGTCTAGTCGTCGGCTTACATTTTGAAGACCAATTCCAGATTTTTCGTTGGTAGTCTCCAAATTCGCTGGTAATTTACTGTTTTCAACCGAATAAATACATTCTTGTCCTTCTATATTAATGGAAATGTTTACATAAGCATTAGTAGAACTATTACTAACACCGTGTTTGAAGGCATTTTCGAGAAAAGTAATAAAAATTAGTGGCACAATTTGAACCTCATCTGGATTTCCTGCAATTTCAAAGTTGATAGGCACTTGATTATCTAATCGTAGTTTTTCAAGGCTTATATAATTCTTCATGTATTCAATTTCCTTCGCTAATGATACCTTCGGGTGATTGGAATCATAAAGCATATAACGCATCATTTGCGAGAGTTTCTCAATTACTTCAGTAGTATTTGGCGAATTTATCATCGCTAAATAATAAAGGTTATTGAGTGTATTGAATAAAAAATGTGGGTTTACTTGGGCCTTTAAGAATCTTAACTCAGCAGTAAGTTTTTCGTTTTCTATTTCATTCTTTTTAGTTTCTAATTCAAACCAGTCTTTCACGAATCGAAGCATTCCTATAAAAATGGCAATAAAAATGGCTCCAATGGCGTGTTGGGTAATAAACTTCGAAGAGTATAAAAAGCCTTTTGCTTCCTTGATTTCAAGATAAATATATCTTTTGAGATAAATATGACAAATAATGATGATGGCAAAAGGTATTATAAATTCTATAACGTATCTACCTAAATTCTTATACTTTAAAAACCTTGGGAGGCAAATGAAATAGTTGAAATAACTTATTAATGCCATAAAAAATATCTGACTCGTTGCATCATAAAATGCACGTAGGTAGTTGGGTTCTTCACCGTGTCGGCTAAAGGTAATTTGGTAAAAGAAAAAAGAATAATATAATGCCCAGAAAGAAAGATGCAAAAGCAAGATTCGATTGGTTTGTAATAAACTACGTTGATTGAGATTCTGCATTTTTTCCTTGTTTTAGACTAAACTCAGATGAACGACTCATTGAATATTCATAAATAATACTCAAAGTTTGCTTAAAAAACTGATTTTTTGCAAGTTCAACTCACCATTTTAAAGCTATTTTGTGTCATTTTTCTATAAGTCGGCACTAATTGTCGATAATCACACCAAACAATTCGGCAGTTCGGTATTGTCGAGTTATTGGCCGAGTTGTCGAGTTGAAGAACTAGGTTATCTATTTATAAAAATAGTATCACATTTCTATTATTTCTTTGTTGCAGAAATTATTTTACACAAAGAAATCTGAAAAGTCTAATCAATAAATATATGAAAAAGTTAATCGCATTATTCAGTGCTTCATTAATAACAGCGAATGTTTCTTTAGCACAGTTTGGCCCCGGTGGTCCTGGTGGAATGGGTGGTCAAAGAGGCGATAATAATGGTCGTCCACAAACTACACAAAAAGCTCCAAGTTTTAATATTGAGGGAAATGCCCCAAAAGGAAATTCTAAAGTATTTGGTTTTATAGTAGATGAAAGCGTTTCTACCGCCATTGAGTTTGCTAACGTAGCCTTATACAGTAAAGAAACTAAGAAAGTTGTCGATGGTACAATTGCCGATGAAAAAGGTAAGTTTTCTATGAATCGTGTAGCTGCCGGAGAATATAATTTGGTAATTTCTTTTATTGGTTTTAAAGATAAATCAATAGAAGTGAAAGTAGAGAAAGGCAAAGATAATGATTTAGGCGTAATTAAACTTTCTCAAAGTGTAAAGCAATTAGATGAAGTTACGGTTACTGCTGAAAAAGCAATGGTTGAAGAAAAAGTTGACCGTTTGGTTTATAATGCAGAAAAAGACCTCACATCACGCGGTGGAGATGCGGCTGATATTCTTCGTAAAGTTCCGATGCTCTCAGTAGATTTAGATGGTAATGTTTCATTACGTGGTACTTCGAATATCAAAGTTTTGATTAATAATAAGCCTTCCACAATTGTAGCAAGTAGTATTGCCGATGCTTTAAAGATGATTCCTGCCGATTTAATAAAGACTGTTGAGGTAATTACTTCTCCATCAGCTAAATATGATGCTGAAGGTTCGGGTGGTATCATTAATATTATTTTGAAAAAGTCAACTTTACAAGGGCTTACTTTAAATCTTGACTCGGGTGTGGGTATTCGCGGTTCAAATTTAAGTTTAAACGGAAATTATCGCCAAGGTAAACTTGGTGTAACTTTAGGTGGATTTGGAAGAGCATTTTATAATAAATCAGATGTAACACTCAACCAAACTACTTTGAGAAACGGTGTTTCTACACTTACCAATCAATCAGCTAATGCTTTTGACAATGGTTTGTTCGGAAGATATAATTTAGGCTTTGACTATGATTTGGCTAAAAATCAATCTCTAACAGCCTCAATTGCTTTTGGTACTCGAAATTTTAGTCGTAATCAAGATTTTACGATTAACCAATACTCAAATAATGTATTGGGTTCTACAAGCTACCGTAATGTTGATAGCCGTGATTTATCAAATTCCGTAGATATTAATCTTGATTATATCCGAACATTCAAACCATCTCAAGAATGGTCAGTTTCAGGGCAATTTAGTCAAAATAAATTGACAAATAATTTCTTCACCGATTTATTGGGTAATTCGCAAGAACTGGTGAGTCGTCAGAAAAACCTAAATAAAAACTTTAATAATGAAATGACATTGCAAACAGATTTTCAAACGCCAATCAAGCAAAATCAAATGTTTGAAGTTGGTTTGAAAACTGTAATGCGTGAAGTAAACAGTGATTATCAATATTTGATCGCCAATCCAACTGGTTCTTTTTCAACGGATGCACGTAACCCGGCAGGTTTATTAAATTACAACCAAAGCATTGCAGCAGGATATATCTCATATACATATACAACGAAGAATAAATTGACCTTTAAGGCAGGTTCTCGTTATGAGTACACAACTATTGACGCCAATGACCAAAAAGGAAAAATTACTATTCCAGCTTATGCAAACTTAGTACCGAGCGTAAATATCTCGAAAAGTGTAGGGAAATCCTCGACTTTGAAATTGGCTTATAATAACCGTATTCAACGCCCAGGTTTACAGCAATTAAATCCAAACTATAATGCTTCGAACCCGCAAAGTATTTCAGTTGGAAATCCAAGTTTAAAACCAGAGGTTTCGAATAATGTTGAATTCAGCTTGAGTACTAATATAAAGAAGACTTATCTGAATATTTCACTTTTTGGCCGACAAACGAATAATTCTATTACTCGTATTTCAATGCCTTCAGATACAGTTATTGGAGCTATTATTACTACTTTCCAAAATATTGGTAAAGAACAAACGTTTGGAACAAATATTTTCGGAAACTTCTTCTTAACTCAAAAATGGACAATTAATGGTGGTGTTGATATTTTCTATAACTACTTAGAAGGACAACAAACTGGCTTGAACGGACTTTCTTCTAAAATCAGTAATTCAGGTATTGTAGTAAGTGGACGTTTACAATCACAAATTTCTTTGAATAAAGGATGGGCTGTGCAGGCGTTTGGTGGATTTAGAGGAAACCGTGTACAACTTCAAGGAACGCAAGGTGGTATGGGTATGTATTCTGTTGGTGTCAGAAAAGAATTTGCTAACAAAAAAGGAAGTTTAGGTTTAGCGGCAGAAAATTTCTTTGGAATGACCATGAGAAGTACACTAACTACGCCACAATTCAATCAAGAAATGTTTAATAAACTTTATAACCAAAACGTAAAATTAACATTCAGTTATAAGATTGGTAAAATGAAGTTTACGCAAGCGAAGCAATCGAAAGTTAAAAATGATGATGTGAAGTCTGGTGGTGATAATAATAACTAAGTTCGACTTATTTTATGATAGTTTTGGGGTAGATTATTCCAAAGCTATTATGACAAAGCTATATAAAAGATTTTTATTTTGATTAGGTTGAAAATTAGAAGGCTTGTGATATTATCCAAGCCCCTTCTTTTTAAAAGGAAAAGAACCCAAAACAACTATTTTAATATTACATTCGTACTAACTTAAATTTTCTCCTAAAAAAACTATGAATCAAGAAATTATTAACCTATTCGACGAGTACACGCACAAACCACTTTCAAGAAGCGAGTTTATGCAGCGTTTAACAAAACTTACAGGGGGTACTGCCGCTGCACTTGCAGTTTTGCCCTTGTTAGAAGTTAATTATTCAAATGCAGTTACTATTGCCGAAGACGATGAAGATATCATTACTGAAGATGTATCTTTCGAAGGCGATGGAGCTGTAATGAAAGCTTATCTGGCTAAGCCTAAGAAAATTAATGGAAAAATTGGGACTGTTTTAGTGATTCATGAAAACCGTGGGTTAAATCCTCATATCAAAGATGTTACACGTAGAGTTGCAAAAGCAGGGTATATCGCACTGGGAGTTGATGCACTTTCACCCTTTGGAGGTACACCATCTAATGAAGATGAAGCACGCGGTTTATTCGGAAAACTAGATGCACAAAAGAATCTCAACAACTTTTTAAAAGGATTGGATTACTTACGTTCACTTTCTTCGTCAAATGGTAAAACTGCCTGTGTTGGTTTTTGTTGGGGTGGGGGAATGGCCAATCAATTGGCTGTAAATTCACCGAAACTAAATGCAGCAGTAGCATATTATGGGCGTCAAGCTGAAGCTGTTGATGTGCCTAAAATAAAAGCGGCTTTACAATTGCATTACGGTGGTTTAGATGAACGTGTGAATGCTGGAATTCCTGCTTATGAAGCAGCACTAAAATCGGCTGGAATAAAACATGAAATTTATATTTATGAGGGTGCAAATCATGCATTTAATAACGATACTGCCCCTACAAGATATAATCCAGAAGCCGCAAAACTTGCTTGGGAGCGAACTTTACGTTTGTTTAAAGAAACAATATCTTAAAGGCTATTAAATCTATTTAGTTAATAGATTGTTAATAAGTCACAAAGAGTTTGTTTATACATTAAATGTAATTACATTTGTTAAGTATAGTCTGTTTGTATATAGTATTAACCAAAAAAAACAATTTAAAATGAAAAAAATTACTCTTCTTGCCTTTGCTTTGTTAGCTTCAGTTTCATCTTTCGCTCAAAAATGGTCGCTTGACAAAGCTCACGCTAAAATGACTTTCACAGTTACACACTTATTAATGTCAGAAGTTGATGGCGTTTTCAAAAGCTTTGATGCTACAATTACTTCATCTAAAGAAGACTTCTCAGATGCAGTTTTTGATTTAACAGCAGATTTGAAGCAAGTAACTACCAATCAGGAAATGCGTGATGGTCACTTACAAAAGGCTGATATGTTTGATACTGAAAAGTTTCCAACAATGACATTCAAAAGCACTGGTATTACAGCTGCTGGTCCTAAGAAATATAAATTAACAGGAAATCTTACTTTAAAAGGTGTTACGAAGCCAGTTACTTTAGACCTTACTTTAGTTGGTACTGGTGCGGCACGCGATGGAAAGAAATTAGTAGGTTTTAAAGCTACAGGTACAGTAAAACGTACTGATTTCGGTGTAGGAGCTATGCCAAGTGCAGTTGTTTCTGAAGAAGTTGAACTTCGTGCTTCGGGTGAATTTAAAGCAAACTAATTTATCGTAGATAAATTTAATGAAGGCATATTGAGTTTTTACTCAATATGCTTTTTTATTTTACTAGCATTTAAGAAGAACAAAAGAATTTATTGTATTCAAATATTCGCCAAAAGTGGGAAAAGTAGAAGGAGATTTTTTAGTAAGCGAACTTATTTAGTTGTCATGAAATAATCAGTTTTCAATTATGACATCCCTCATGTTTTAAGATTGTCAATTTTAATAGATTTGCCTACTCGAATCTTAGACAGGTAAAAAAGATATGACAACAGTAAACGACCTCATTGATAATTCTAAAATGCTTCAGTTAATCACTGAGCGTTTGGACACTGCACCGAAAACGAAGAAGTTCAACCAATTGGAAACGAATCATGAACTACTTGACTTAATTTTAGATTTATACAACGATGATGAGGATTTTCCGTTTGAGAAATTACAAAAGTTTTCAATCGAAGATATACTTAATTATTTGCAGGTAACGCACCAGTATTATTTGAATAAAAAACTTCCAGAAATTGAACAATCTTTGTTACATATTTTTAGTAAATATGGGCAAAGCCATCAGTTATTAGCAAGTTTAGCGATTTTCTTTAACGATTATAAAAATAAATTAGTTGACCACATACGTATGGAGGAAAAACAATTATTCCCATACATTCGTAAAGTGATTGTTGCTTCAAGAGTAAAGCCAGTTTGTGCTGAAAAACTAGACCTTGACCCAGCGTTTTCAATCCAACAATTTATTGATGGCCACTCTCCAATAGAAGATGAACTTAAAGAAGTTAGTAGAATTATCCTTCAATATTCAAGCGATGATTCAACCCCACTACCGTATAAAGTTTTTTTAAATCAAGTTGAACTATTTGAACTTGAATTGAGAAAGCATGCAATTATTGAAGACCATGTTTTAGTACCAATGGTAATTGAACTGGAGAATAAAATAAAAAAAGTATAGAATTAGCCCATTATTTACCTCTTATAAATGAGTTATAGCCCGGTGAAATTTTCATTGGGCTTTGTTTTTATGGCTTAGCTGGTTACTTTAATTTTTCTTGCATAACTCCAAATTTATATTACTTTTGTATAGTAAAAATTTCATTTATATCCCAAATTTAAAAAAATTGCAATTTAACGAATTTAACCTACACGACGATGTCTTATCGGGTATCGATGCAATGAGCTATTTGCAGGCTACCCCTATTCAAGAACAAGCTATTCCTATTATACTTTCTGGTAAAGATTTAATTGCTTCAGCCCAAACAGGCACGGGTAAGACAGCGGCCTATTTAATTCCAATTTTAGATTTCATTGCTCGTAATCCAAGTGATTATACTACTGCGTTAATTTTAGTTCCTACTAGAGAACTAGCTAAACAAATTGATGAGCAAATAGAAGGATTTAGTTATTTCGTTTCAGCAACAAGTATTGCAATTTATGGCGGTGGCAAAGGCGAAGATTGGAATCAACAACGCAAGGCCTTAGTTAATGGAGCAGATATCATTATTGCTACGCCTGGTCGATTAATGGCTCAGATAAAAACTGGTGAAATAAATTTTGAAAACTTAAAGTGTTTAGTTTTAGATGAAGCAGATAAAATGCTTGATATGGGGTTTGCAGAAGATATTTTATTTGTCATTAAGCATTTACCTATTCAAAGACAAAATTTGATGTTTTCGGCAACAATGCCCAAGAAAATTAGAGATTTTGCCAATAAAATCTTAAAAACACCAGAAGAGATTCGTTTATCAGTCTCTAAACCTGCGGTGGGTATTGACCAACAATTCTATTTGGCTTCCGACGAACAAAAGCTTCCACTTTTATTGCATTTAATGAAAAATACTGAAGCGGAATCGGTCATTATTTTTTCTTCTCAGAAATCAATGATTGATAAAGTTGTTAGAAGTCTCAACCGAAATAATATTGAATCTAAAGGAATTTCATCTGATATTTCACAAGAAGAAAGAGAAGAGTCATTACGAGGTTTTAAGAACAAACAATTTAAAGTATTGGTTGCCACCGATGTGCTTTCAAGAGGTATTGATATTAACAATTTGAATTTAGTTATCAATATTGATGTACCTCGTGATGCAGAAGATTATATTCACAGAATAGGCAGAACTGCTAGAGCAGAAACAACTGGTACGGCCATTACATTTATTAATGAAAAAGACCAATATAGGGTAGCAAATATTGAAAAGCTTTTAGAACGAGAAGTTGAAAAGTTAAATATTACAGAAAGTTTAGGTTTTGGTAAAGCACCTGAATACAATCCTTCGCTTGGAAGAAAGAAAAATAGAAACTCTAATCCGAATAAGAAAGGCTCATTCAATAAAAAACGGTTTGATAAACCAAAGAAAATTCAAACTACCACATAAAAAAAAGGAGTCATTGATGACTCCTTTTTTTATGTATCAATAATAAGTCTACTTTGAGACTAATTGAATCTTACTTTGGTTGAGCTGCTGGAGCTGGAGTTGTTCCGGCTGGCGTGTTACCAGTTGCAGGAGCTGCTGCTGGAGTTGTCGCTGGAGCAGTTGGACGAGCTTGTGCTTTTTCAACATTTAAACCATTATCTTCGGCAGAAGCACCAGTTTTATCAGCAAAAATGCCTACAGTAAGAGCACCTACAATAATGAAAGCAAAAAAGCCCCAAGTAAGTTGCTCAAGTATATCTCCTGTACGTTGAACTCCGAACATTTGTGCACCTGCACCACCAAATTCACTCGAAAGACCACCGCCTTTAGGATTTTGAATCATAATCACTAAAACTAATAAGATGGCGATAATTACCATTAAAACTAAAACTGTAGTGTACATTTTTTCAATAAATGATTAAATATGAATGATATTCTTGCAATAATTTCTTTAAATAAGAAAACGAAAACTCTGCTAAAGTGTTGATAATGAATTGCTTATAATTCAAAATTGATTGTTACTTTACAACATCTTCTTTTGCAGGTCGGCGATTTTTTCCGCAAAGTAAGCATTTTTTTCTGGATTTTTTAATAAAAGTTTATGATAAACTTCTATCGCTTGGTCGAAACGCCCCTGACGTGCCAAAATCTTGGCATAGCTTTCTGTTAATAATGGGCCTTTGAGCGTTGTACTGTGTTCGCTAAGGTCTTCAACTTCTTCGTTGTTATTGGCAATTCTAATTGGTTGAATACGAGGCTCTTTCTTTATAAATTGCTCAATTAGGGCTAATTGTTCGTCTTGAATATTTTTTAGTGCTGGTTTTGCAATTGATTCTATTAACTCCTCTTCCAATTTCTCGCGTTTTAATTCGTCTTCAATAATATTTGGTGAAAATTTACTTTCAGTAGTTGATTCAGCTACTCTGATGTTAGGCACACTATTCCAATCCAAATCATTTTCAATCACTTTTCTTAGGGCATTTCTACTTAAAGCATAAATAGCCGCTTTTCTTACCGCATCTTGTGCAATTTCGGGGGCTTTTGAATAAATTCCTTTTGCAATCAGTGTGTAACTTAGTTGAAAATAGGGGAATTTTTTAGTAGCATTTTCCATCAACATGATATCATTTAGCGATAACGTTGATGGATTACTTAAGTATTCTATAAAAATATTTTTATCAAGCATAGTTTCAATTAGTGGATAATGTATAATTAAAAACTATATATTACACATTTTACATAAATAAATTACCATTGAGCTGCGGTATCGTTAAAAATGTTTAGTACCAATTGGTCAATAATTTTCGGTACTAAACTTCCTTCCACTTGAGCAAGGGTTTGTTCTTGCGGGAAATCTTGATAAAACGAAAACTCTTTTTCAAAGTTTTCATCTTCATTTTTTGCATTAAAAAACCTTACTTCTACTCTAATGGTTAATCGGTTAAGTGCCGCTTTATCACCCGACGTTGCTGATACGGGAGTTAGTTCATAACCAGTTATAGCTCCTTCAAGTAATAAATCAGCATCATTAGGTTTGAGTTTTAAACTTGTATTACGCTGATAATATTCTTTTAATTTCTCTGTAAAAGTAAGCGTTAAATTGGCAGGCCCACCGGCGGTGTTCATAACAAAGTTTTGAATGGTGATAGTTTTCAAATCTTTGGAAAGTGTTGTGCCTGTAAACGAATAAATTTTACAAGAACTGAGAAATAATAAGCTAATGAATAATGAATAATGAATAAGGGCTAATTTTTTGTTGAAAAAAATATCATTAACATTCTTCATCTTCCATTCTTTATTTTTCATTAAAAAATTACTCATCTTCAATATCATATTGTTTGATTTTTCGATAAAGTGTTCGTTCTGAAATTCCTAAATCAAGTGCGGCATATTTTCGCTTGAAATTATTTTTCTTTAAGGCCCTCACTATCATTTCTTTTTCTTGCTTTTCCAGTGAATAAGAATTTTCTTCAGTTTCATGAGAGATATCCTCTACGTTATCTCGGTCATCTTGAAGACTATCTATTTTTATAACACCTTGATTTTCAATTGGTTGAAATGTTGGGTAATTATTGGTAGTTTGAGGAGGCGTATAAACAGTTGGCGGCATAAGGGCCATGTTTTCTTCTTGAATACCTCTAAATAAATCTTGATGCTGCTGAATCATATCATTATTCATAGGTATGCCATTGGCCTGCCCTTGCATGAGTGATAAAACTAACTTCTTGAGGTCAGTCATATCTTTTCTCATGTCAAATAAAACCTTGTAAAGAATATCTCTTTCTGAGACGTTATCATATTCTGAATTCAGCCCTTTCAAAAGCGTTGGTAGGCCACTCGATTGTTCACGCGGTAGATATTTTGATAATATTTCTGGTGTAATTAAGCGTTCTACTTCTAGGATAGTAATTTGTTCGGCAATATTTTTTAGCTGTCGAATATTTCCCGGAAACCTAAAATTCATCAACATTTGCCCTGCTTCATCAGTCAATTCTACAGGACGGATTCTGTTTTTTTCAGCAAAATCAGTTGAGAATTTTCTGAAAAGCAATTCAATATCATATCCACGTTCGCGTAATGGAGGAACATTGATTGGTACAGTATTCAAACGATAATATAAATCTTCACGGAAACGCCCACGTTCAACAGCATCAAGTAATTTTACATTGGTAGCTGCTACCACTCTCACATCAGTTTTCTTCACTTTTGAAGAACCTACTGGAATAAACTCGCCATTTTCAAGTACACGAAGTAAGCGGGCTTGCGTACCTACGGGCATTTCACCAATTTCATCCAGAAAAATAGTACCCGTATTAGTAGTTTCAAAATAACCCTTTCTATCATCAATTGCCCCTGTAAATGAGCCTTTTACGTGCCCAAATAATTCGGAGTCGATGGTTCCTTCTGGAATTGCTCCACAGTTGATAGCAATGAAAGGACCGTGTTTGCGTGAACTTAGTGCGTGGATAATTTTTGAAAATGATTCTTTCCCACTACCGCTTTCTCCATTAATCAGTACAGTCAAATCGGTAGGGGCAACCTGAATCGCCACGCTAAGTGCGTGGTTGAGAGCAGGGGCATTTCCGATGATGCCAAAGCGATTTTTGACCGACTGTAATTCTGTATTTGTACTCATTATTATTTAGCTTTTAGCTGTTTGCCTTTAGCTATTGGTTTATTTTCAAAGATTATTCTACGATATGTCCGATTAAAGTTGCTGAAGAACATTCAGTTACCATAACGTTTACATATTCACCTTTTTGATGATTTTCTTTAGGGAAAATTATCATTTTATTTTGGTCGTTTCTTCCAGAAAGGTGTTCATTCGAGCGTTTTGAAAATCCTTCAATTAAAACTTTATAAACTTTTCCGATAGACATTTGATTACGCTCCAAAGAATGTTCTCGTTGTTTGGCAATGATTTCGGCTAAACGACGATTCTTGATTTCATTTGGAACATCATCCTGTAATTTTTTAGCAGCAGGTGTATTTGGGCGTTCAGAATAGGCGAACATATAACCGTAATCATACTTCACATAATCCATCAATGAAAGCGTATCTTGGTGGTCTTCTTCTGTTTCTGTACAAAAACCAGCTATCATATCTTGAGAAATACCACATTCTTCACCCAAAATCTCACGGATGCGGTCGATTTTTCCTATATACCATTCACGGTCATAGGTACGATTCATTAGCTCAAGAATACGGCTGCTACCACTTTGTGCTGGGAGGTGAATGTATTTACAGATATTATCGTACTTCTTGATTGTATAAAGTACTTCATCGGTAATATCTTTTGGGTGTGAAGTAGAGAAACGTACACGTAAATCAGGATTTACTAAAGCTACCATTTCCAATAAATTGGCGAAAGTAACAATATTTTCTTGAGCCGTTTCTGTTGACTTCCACTTGTAGCTATCTACGTTTTGACCTAATAAAGTAACTTCACGGTACCCTTGTTCAAATAATTCGGTTGCTTCTTTTACAATAGAATGTGGGTCACGGCTGCGTTCACGTCCACGGGTATAAGGTACCACGCAGAAACTACACATATTATCACAACCACGCATGATACTAATAAAAGCGGTAACTCCATTAGAATCTAATCGAATAGGGGTAATATCTGCATAAGTTTCTTCACGAGAAAGAAATACGTTAACGGCCTTTTGTCCATCTTCAACTTCATTAATAAGGTTTGGTAAATCACGATAGGCATCGGGACCCACAACCATATCAACCACTTTTTCTTCTTCCAAAAGTTTCGTTTTCAAACGCTCGGCCATACAGCCCAAAATGCCAATTTTTACATTTTTGCGTTTTTGTTTCATCGGAACAAGGTGCTGCAAACGATGACGAACTTTTTGTTCGGCATTTTCACGAATGGCACAAGTATTTAGTAAGATAAGCTCTGCTTCTTCGATTTTTGAGGTGGTAGCAAAATCATTTTCTCTTAGAATAGATGCCACAATTTCACTATCGGCGAAGTTCATTTGGCATCCATAACTTTCAATATAAAGTTTGCGTTTTGCCGTACTGATTTCGTCTTCGCTAATGCGAGCCACATCCAAGTCTTTCTTATCTTCTTCGTTGAGAATCTTTAATGAGTTTGTAACTAATTCCATATTTATTTTGAATACTTGCCAATGAAATAATTGGTAATTGTACAATTAGCGATAATTGTAATGCAAAAGTACAACAATACTGACAGATTGTCAGTTTAAAATAACTTAAATTTTTGAAGGAATGTTTTACAGGCGACTAATTGATATGATAGATGGTTATTTTTTACTATTTTGCTTTTTCATTCAACCTAATAAATTCAATCATGCCTCTGCTAGTAACTGTAATTAGTCTGTTAGTGCTTATTTTACTGATTTCATATTTTAAAGTTCATACTTTTTTAGCATTCTTGACGGTTTCTTTCGGGGCAGGTATTGCGTTGGGAATGAACCCAGAAGCTATTTTAAAATCAATTCAACAAGGAACAGGAAGTACTTTAGGGGCAATTGTAGCGATTATTGCATTGGGTGCCATGTTGGGTAAGTTAGTAGCCCAAAGCGGTGCTGCGCAACGAATTTCAATGCAAATGATGTCGGTTATTGGTAAAAATCGTGTTCGTTGGGCATTTATGGTTACTGGTTTCATTGTAGGTTTACCATTATTCTATTCGGTTGGCTTTATGCTGTTGGCTCCTTTAGCAATTACGGTGGCCTATCGTTTTAAACTTTCGGCAGTTTATATTGCTCTTCCAATGTTGGCATCGCTTTCAGTAACTCAAGGATATTTGCCTCCTCACCCTGCTCCATTGGCATTAGTTAAGCAATTTAATGCTGATATGGGACTAACACTTTTCTATGGTATAATTGTGTCTATTCCAGCAATCTTAGTTTCGGGAGCTTTTTTCGGGGCAATTATAAAGAAATATAATGTTTTGCCGAACAAATCTTTTATCGCTCCAGAATTAACCGATGAGCAAATGCCCTCAAGTTTCAGCAGTTTTTTTACAGTACTGCTACCAATTATATTAATAAGCTTAGCATCCATTTTATTACCTTATTTTCCCAAGGATTTATTGATTCATCAATTATTTGTTTTTTTAGCTGACCCAGTGGCAAGTATGTTTATTGCAGTGGTGGTGGCAATCTATTTATTAGGTATTAAGCAAAACAAATCATTAACTGAAGTATCTAACTTACTTGGTGATTCTATTAAAGATGTTGCTATGCTGTTTTTGATTTTTGGTGGGGCTGGAGCTTTAAAACAAGTCCTTACCGATGGGGGAGTAAGTCAATCAATTGCTGATATGATGTCTAACTCATCCATGCACCCGCTTGTTTTAGGTTGGGGAATGGCTGCTATCATCAGAGTAGCGGTGGGTTCATCAACGGTGGCGGGTATCACCACCGCTGGTTTTATGTTTCCACTTTTGGCTTCTACTCATACCGAGCCTCATTTAATGGTTCTCAGTATCGGAGCTGGAAGTATGATGTTTTCCCATGTAAATGATGCTGGTTTTTGGTTATTTCGAGAGTATTTTCAACTTTCTATGAGCCAAACCCTTAAAACTTGGTCAGTCATGGAAATACTAGTTTCAGTGATGGGGCTTTTAGGGGTTTTATTTCTGAAGTTTGTAGTTTTATAATTTTGGGCATAATCTTAAATTTTCTAAATTCTGATTTAGACGTTATTTCTTCCGCTTCATGTCTTTTTATTGAATTGTTTTGAATAAATATTTGTGCACCTGCTTGCTATATAATACGTTTGTATTAAATTTAACTAAACAGTTAAACTAATCGGTTAATTCAATGAAACAACAAAACAGCCAAACCGAAGAAAAAATATTAGAAGCTGCCGAAAAGATATTTTTGAGAGATGGATACGGCGACGCTCGCATGCAAGATATTGCTGATTTGGCAGGAATTAACAAGGCATTGTTACACTATTATTTTCGTTCAAAGGATAATTTATTTGAATATATTTTTGAAAAGAAAATAAGTGTGATGTTTCCGAAGATGGAGGAATTATTTGGCCAAAATCTTTCATTTTATGAAACAATCTGTGCATTTATTGAAAAATATGTGTCGATTCTGGCAGATAATCCTTATATGCCTTTTTTTGTGATGTCAACTATCAATCGAGCTGATAGAAAGGATTTTATCAAGAAACTCCCTGTTTCTCTCAATCAAAAACTAATTGAACTTTACATGAAAGATTTATCTGAAAAGAAGGTAAGGGAAGTAAATCCGATTCAGCTAATCATTTCAATCATTAGCATGTGTGCTTTTCCGTTTATGGCAAGGCCTGTTATTAAAGAAATTACCAAAATTGATGAAGAACAGTTCAAAATGCTCATGAATTTTAGAGTTGCTGAAATTCAACAATATATCAAATACATTCTTATTCCTAATAGTTGATTTACTCTTGATTGAATAGAAATAATCAATCTAATCTTACAAATTTTTAACAATTTTCAAGAAATGAAACAATTAAGCACTTTACTTACTTTCGTGCTGCTATTGAAGGGTTTCTTAGTTTCGGGGCAAACTTCGCTGCAATCTTGTATTGATTTGGCGGAAAGAAATAATCCTCAAGCTAAACTTTTACCATTGGTTGCAGAGGCTGAAGCCTTGCAAATAGCAGCATTGAATAAAAATTATCTACCACAAACCTCTGTGGGTGGTCAAGCTACTTGGCAATCGGCCGTAACAAGTTTGCCCATTTCATTGCCCAATATTAAGGTTCCTACTATTTCTAAAGACCAATATAAGGCAACTTTAGAAGTAACTCAAATAGTTTGGGACGGTGGCTTAACCAAAAGTCAAAAACAAATAGCAACTGCCTCTGCAAATGCCGATTCTCGAAATATTGAAAGCAATTTGTATCTGATTCGTGAGCAAATTTCTAACCTATATTTTGGAATTTTATTGGCAGAAAAACAATTTCAAAATACTGAAATCATTAAAAATGACATTGAAAGCCAACTAAAAAAGCAAAGTGCAAACTTAGACAATGGAACGGCAATCAAAAGCAATTTAATGATGCTTGAAGCTCGATTAATTGAGTTAAAGCAGCAGCAAAGAGAGATTAAAAGTAGAAAATTAGCCGCATTAAAAGGACTTTCAATTTTAACAGGAAAAGAGTTTTTAGAAAATACAGTTTTAGAAGAACCTCGTTTGGCAATGGCTGAAAATGCAGGCATAGACCGTCCAGAATTGAAGTATTTTGATGCACAAAAATCATTAGCTGAAGCAAATAAATTAGGTATAAAATCGAAATATGCTCCTAAGTTAAATCTTTTTGCCACGGGTGGTTATGGTCGTCCAGGTTTGAATATGCTTTCTCCAGATTTTGCTACTTATTTTATCGGTGGAGTTTCATTACGTATTCCACTTTCAAATTTTTATTTGAAAACCAAAACATCAGATTTACGCCAAATTGATATCAATAAAGAGAAAATTGAGCAACAAAAAGCCCTTTTCTTACAGCAAACTCAATTGAAATTGGCCACTCAGAACGAAGATTTTCTAAAACTTCAAGATCAAATCAAAGAAGACCAACGACTGATTGAAATTCGTGGATACATGAAAAAAATTGCTGAAAATCGACTTGAAAACGGCATGATTACCGTGAGCGATTATATAACAGAGGTAGATAACGAATCAATGGCTAAACAAAATTTGAGTTTACACCAAATTCAACAAATGCAGATTATCAATAATATTAAAATTTTGAAAGGAAACTAAGCATTCGCTAAAAGCAAACATACAATGAAAACAATCTATCAAACATATTTTGCCGTGGCCTTGACTCTTGGCATTACGGCTTGTAATTCATCAAAAACAGATTTCGATGCCACCGGCGTTTTTGAAGCAGAAGAGGTTATAATTTCGTCAGAATCTAATGGGAAATTACTGGCTTTAAATATAACAGAAGGTGATGCCTTAACAGTAGGGCAGGAGGTTGGACAAGTTGATTGTCAGAATATCAACCTTCAAAAAGCTCAAACAGAGGCTAGTATTGCGGCTCTAAAACTCAAACAAAATGAGGCTACTCCACAAGTGAAAATTTTAGAAAAACAAATTGAAACCCAAAAAGCTGTTTTAGCTACCCAAAAGGAACAATTAACTCTATTAGAAAAAGAACGTAAACGTCTTCAAAACTTAGTCAATGCAGAGGCTGCACCAACTAAGCAATTAGATGACATTGTGGGTCAAATTGAAATTTTGAAGAAACAAATGACAAGCACTCAAAGTCAAATTGAAGTAATTTCTCAGCAAATTTCATCGCAGAAAGAACAAATTAGTATCCAAAATCGTGGAATTTTAAGCGAAACTCAGCCTTTGCAAGTACGTGTCTCTCAAATTGACGAACAATTAGGACATTGTAAAGTAATTAATCCAATTGCGGGAACGGTATTAGTAAAATATGCTGAATCGAATGAAATGACAGGTATGGGTAAACCACTTTATAAGATTGCTGACTTAAGTACGATGACACTGCGTGCCTATGTTTCGGGTACACAACTCGGACAAGTAAAGGTTAATCAACCAGTGAAGATTTTTATTGATAATGGAAAAGATGCTTACAAAGAAATGCAAGGTACTATCTCTTGGATTTCAAGTAAAGCTGAGTTCACTCCAAAAACCATTCAGACCAAAGATGAACGTGAAAATTTGGTTTATGCAGCCAAAATTAAAGTGAAAAATGATGGATTCATCAAGATAGGAATGTATGGTGAAGTGAAATTTTAAACCAAGCCGCTATGTCATCAGTCATTATTGAAAATATCACTAAAACTTACGATAAAGGCACTGTAAAAGCCTTAGATAGGGTAAGTTTTGAAGTGAAATCAGGCGAATTATTCGGACTTATCGGTGCAGATGGTGCAGGTAAAACCACCCTTTTTAGAATCTTAACCACCCTATTGATTCCTGATTCGGGAAAAGCAACAGTTGCAGGTTATGATGTGGTGAAAGATTTCAAGCAAATTAGGCAAATTGTGGGCTATATGCCGGGTAAGTTTTCCTTGTATCAAGATTTGAGTATTGAAGAAAATCTTAACTTTTTTGCAACTGTTTTTGGTACTACCGTAGAAGAAAACTACGAATTGATTCGAGAAATATATGTGCAAATCGAACCTTTTAAAAAGCGTTTAGCTGGTAAACTTTCGGGTGGAATGAAGCAAAAGTTGGCACTTTGTTGTGCTTTGATTCACGAACCTAAAGTTTTATTCTTGGATGAACCCACAACGGGTGTTGACCCAGTTTCGAGAAAAGAATTTTGGGAAATGTTGGGAAGATTGAAGGAGCGGGGAATTACTATAATTGTTTCTACGCCCTACATGGATGAAGCGAAACTTTGTGATAGAATTGCCTTAATTCAAAATGCAAAGATTTTGGATGTGGATACATTAGATGGAATTTTAACTAAAAATAAGCAAAATCTATTGGCAGTTAGCAGCGATAATATGTATCAACTTTTGAAGGATTTGCGAGCTTATCCCGATGCTGTTTCTTGTTTTGCTTTTGGTCAACATCATCATTTACAGGTGAAAAATGCCTCATCAAGCATTGAAAACTTAAGTGAATACCTCACTGAGCACCAACATTCCAATATTTCTATTGAGGCAATTAATCCAGATATTGAAGATACTTTTATAAAACTTATGCAAGATGCTTAACGAAGAAATTGTCATAAAAACGAATAAGTTGACCAAGACTTTCGGAGATTTTACAGCCGTCAATGCCATCAGTTTTGAAGTAAAATCGGGAGAAATATTTGGGTTTTTAGGAGCGAATGGTGCTGGCAAAACTACCGCCATGCGTATTTTATGCGGCTTGCTTTCGCCAACTTCGGGCGAGGCAAAGGTAGCTGGTTATGATGTTTACAAAGAAAATGAGTCAATCAAACGACACATTGGCTATATGAGTCAAAAGTTTTCTTTGTACGAAAACCTAACCGTTAAAGAAAATATTGAGTTTTTTGGCGGGATTTATGGACTTTCCCGCAAAGAATTGAAAGAAAAAGGAAATGATTTGATTAATCGATTGGGAATGGAGAAGGAGGCCGATAAGTTAGTTGGTTCTTTACCTTTGGGTTGGAAACAAAAAATTTCTTTCTCAACGGCCATTTTACACCAACCTAAAATTGTATTCTTAGACGAACCAACGGGTGGTGTTGACCCAATCACTCGTCGTCAATTTTGGGATATGATTTATGAAGCTACCGATTCGGGCATTACAGTTTTCGTAACTACTCACTATATGGACGAAGCTGAATATTGCAATCGTGTTTCGATAATGGTTGATGGTTCGATTTCTGCCCTTGATACCCCACATAATCTCAAACAACAATTTGAAACCGATTCTATGGAAGGCGTATTCTTGAAACTAGCTCGTCAAGCCAAGCGAGGAGATTAAATCCCTTATAAATTGAATTTCTCCAAAGGTGATACATACAATATTACTGGTTTTTCCAGTTGACCTTTAATCAAAATATGAAACTATTTTTTTCATTTATACGCAAAGAATTTTGGCATGTACTTCGCGATACTCGCAGTTTAGTGATTTTGCTTGGAATGCCCGTCATGATGATGCTTTTGTTTGGTTTTGCTTTATCAAACGAAGTAAAAAACTCAAATATTGGTGTTCTAGATTTATCTCATGATGAAACTACCCAGTTGTTAACCGATCGTTTTGACCAAAGTAGGTATTTCTCAGTGACAAAAAATCTAACGCGTGAAAGTCAAATCGAAGAAGCATTTCGTAAAAACGAGCTTCGAATGGTTGTCATTTTTTCACCAAAATTCCGTGAAGGTTTACTTCATTACAATCAAGCACAAATTAGATTAGTTGGAGATGCCACCGACCCGAATACTTCAAATATCATGATTAACTATGCTTCGGCAATTTTACGTGATTATCAGAATGAGTTGTTTGGCGAGCAAAAACTACCTTATCAAATTAATGTAGAAAGTAGTATGCTCTATAATCCTAAACTAAGTAGTAGTTTCAACTTTGTACCCGGTGTAATGACCTTAATTCTGATGCTGTTGGGAGCAATGATGACTTCAGTTTCTATTGTAAAAGAGAAAGAAAAAGGTACGATGGAAATTTTACTAGTTTCGCCTATGCGTCCATTAATGGTAGTGATAACGAAGGCAATACCTTACCTTTTGCTCTGTTTTATTGATGTTTTATTGATTTTGCTCTTAGCCTATACTGTTCTTGAAATGCCGTTGAGAGGAAATCTATTCCTGCTTTTAGCTGAAAGTATCTTGTTTATTTTCACTACACTTTCACTCGGATTATTGATTTCCAACTTGGTTGACAAACAACAAACCGCCATGTTTATATCATTGGTAGGTTTAATGATGCCCGCTTTGATATTCAGCGGTTTCATGTTTCCGCTGGAGAATATGCCATTACCTATGCAAATCATAAGTAATCTCGTTCCAACAAAATGGTATTACAGTATTGTTAGTAGTATAATGGTGAAAGGTTTAGGCATTAAGTTTATCTGGAAACAAACCTTGATATTAGTAGCCATGACTGTTTTTTATTTGGCAGTAGCCATGAAGAAATTTAAGATTAGATTGGAGTAATCCTTAGGGGAATTTGATTCATTAATGATTAGGCTTCAAAGAAAATCTTCCGAAGTCTGAAGAAACTAATTCAACATTGACATGAGAAATCTTTCATTTATATTACAAAAAGAGTTTAGGCAAATTTTTAGAGATAAAACCATTCTCCGAATGATGTTTATTATGCCTATTCTTCAGCTCATCATTATTCCATTAGCTGCCGATTATGAGATAAAACACTTGTCAATTAGTGTAATTGACCAAGACCATTCAACTTATTCAAAAAGACTTATAACAAAGCTTACTTCATCGGGCTATTTTAGATTGGTGCAATATGATAATTCATATGCTAAAGCTCTGGAAAATGTTGGAAATGGAAAAACTGATTTAATTTTAACAATTCCTACCCATTTCGAACGTAATTTAATCAAAGAAAATAAGGCAACTTTAGCTTTAGCGGCCGATGCCGTTAGTAATACCAAAGCAGGCTTGGGTTCATCTTATGCTACCCAAATTATCAATGATTTCAATAATGAAATTCGTGAAGAATGGATTCGAATGCCTAGATTTAATGATATGCCACAAATCCTGATTACTAATGCTAATTGGTATAATCCCCACATTGATTATCATTTGTTTATGGTGCCTGGGATTTTGGCCATTTTGGTTACAATGGTTGGTAGTTTTCTTGCAAGTTTGAATATCGTTTCAGAGAAAGAAATAGGCACGATTGAGCAAATTAATGTTACTCCTATTAAGAAACACGAATTTATTTTAGGTAAACTTATACCATTTTGGGTATTAGGAATGATTACCGTAACGATAGGTATGTTGGTGGCTTTTGCTATTTTTAGAATTATCCCGCAAGGTTCTTATTTGATAGTTTATTTATTTTCAGGTGTTTACCTATTAAGTGTGCTCGGAATAGGTTTACTTTTAAGTACTTTTTCAGATTCGCAACAACAAGCTACTCTTTTTGCCTTCTTTTTTATGATGGTCTTTGTACTCATGAGCGGACTTTACACGCCTATTGAGAGTATGCCAAGTTGGGCAAAAGTGATTGCCTATTGTAATCCACCGATGTATTTTGTGAAAGTTATTCGTTCTGTATTTATCAAAGGAAGTGGCTTTGCAGATATGCTACCAGAATTTGCAGCAATTGTAGTTTTTGCCATTTTCTTTAATGCACTAGCCATTATAAATTATCGAAAAAGAAGTGCCTAAATTTATTTGAGCGTAAAACTATTCAAAAATGATTCAATTAAAGGCTGATAATAATTGTATTTCTTACTTTCGGCCGAAAAAGTTACAATATAAACTTTACTTGATTTTACATAAAAATATTGCCTCCATGTTTGTTGAAAAGTATCTTTTTCTCCAGTGTAGGTGATACGCATCACATTTGACTTTAGTTTCTTTTTTTCTATCACCTTGAAATTTTTTACAACTTTTGGTAGATAATCAATAGAAAATGCCGTGTATTTGTCAACTGTATAGCTGGCAGAAGGTAATGGATTGAAAGTGAGATTGATACTTTCTGTGTAAGTATCAGGCCATGTAAGGGTATCGCCCGGTGCAAGAATCGTGCACTCATTGGCTGCACAATTAGCTTTTAGTCGCCAACTACTTGGATAATTGATTTTATAAGGTTTAAAATCTAAAACTTTTATACTATCTGTTAGTGAAGCATTGGCTTTATTGAAGCCTAAAATGATAATCAATACAACGAAAAGTTTTTTCATATATTAAAGATTTTATTTTGCTGTTTTCAGACTTCTCAATCAGAGAAGTCTTTTTTATTAATTCTTCTTCTTTGGTCCGCCAATTTTATAAATTAAATAGCCAAATCCTATTAAGAAATGTAGAATAATAATTGCCCCGACGATATAATAAGTAGTCATTTTAGTTTGATTTATTTACAAATAAATACGAACATTACTAAACTCAAAATGACTAAAGTCACATACTCTAGCAATTTAAAAAGGATATCCAATGGCAAATCTCAATGCTGGGTAATATTCTTGTTTTCGGCTTAGTTTGAGTTCGTCTAAAACAAAGCGTTGCCCTACTGGTTTGGCAGGGTCGAAAACTTTTATGCCCCAGTCTATTCTTGCCACGAAATAATCTAAATCTAAACGAATTCCTGCACCTGTACCAACCGCAATTTCTTTATAAAATCTTCCCCAATCAAAATTTGCTTGATTATATTTACTTTCAATCTGATACCATTTCCAAACGTTACCTGCATCTACAAAAAGCCCTAAATTCCAATTTCCAATAAATCTGAACATATATTTTCGGAGTTCCACACTTGACTCTAAGATAATATCTCCGGGTTGTTGTGAAAAACGATTGTTGATAGTTGTACCTGCTGCCGAACCTGGTCCGAGTGAGCGAGGTTGCCATGCTCGAATACTATTTGGTCCGCCAATAAAGAAGTTTTTCTCGAAAGGCATTGCTCGGTTTTGACCGTAAGGATGAGCAACACCCATATTTAGCCTAAATGCCCAAGAATCACGTTGATTGATAGGAATGTATCTTCTATAATCAAAATTTATTTTTACGAATCGAAAATATGCCCTTTTTGGAGTATCTAATGGAAAAATATTATCAATAAATTTGATTTGATTTTTATTTGGGAAGAAATTAAGGGTAGTTCCGCCCGATTCTACAAATAGTCTAAAATATTTTGCACGTGTATTTTTGCCCTGTTGCTGGTTATTGAAGATATATGTTGCATTAATACTCGAAACAAACTGCGGGTCATAAAGTACTTTTAGATTTGGATTATTGATTAAAACTTCTTCAAAAGCAGCACTTTTAAATGGTGTGTTGATTAGGTTAATATCAAACGGAGAAATTAAAATAGTTTCATATTTTGAGCGTTGCCATGAATAGTTTCCTGTTAGGCGAAATACCTGTCTTTCAAATAGTCTTTGTTTAGAATTATTAAAACTCAAGGCTAATTGTGTTCGTGGGCTTTTTAGGCTTAATAAATTAGAAATTTTACCCAAGAAGATAATTTTTGGAATATTTAAGGCCAAATTTGCCCCTAATTCACGACTCCTTTGAGTGGTAGAATCTAAACCAGGTTGACCTTCAAGATTGGCACGAAGACCCAACTCTGTTGTTTCAAGCATACTCAACAAGTTGCGAGCACGAAGCGAAATACTAGCTCCACCGCCCAAAATGTTGTTGATATTATTGACGTCAAAATTATAGGCTGTGGTATATTTTGGATTTGTTGGAGCAATAATATCTGCCCTCAATTTATTTTCAGGTAATTGAGTAAACCTTACATTCGCAAACGCAAATTGGTCGAGACCATAAAGTTGGCGGTTAGTTTCATTCACCAAAGAAGCCTTGAAAAGTTGATTAGGGCGAATAAGAATTTTTTTATCTAAGATTCTCGCAGGAAATTTCTTGCCAATAAATGTATATCTAATACTATTTAATTCAATATTCGTCGTATCAATTTTAAGTGAATTATCAGATGAAGCATCGGCTGAAATAAAATTAACTGATTCGAGGGTAAATTGCTCATGTTGTTCTTTTTGCAGCGGATTTCTGATATTTAAGCCTAGATTTACTTTGTATCCTCTTTTAATATAATCGGTTGTATCAATCTCAACACTGATATAGTTTTTAGCGATAAAATTAAAATAGCCATTTTCCTTTAAAAATGATTCAATTCTAATCTTTTCGGCATCAATATTCCCAAAATCAATATTTTTATTTGATTTTAGTAAACTCGTTGATTGATATTTTTTCAATAAAGAATCAATTTTGATATCTTCTACATTGAATTTAATACTATCAATTCGATAACCACTCTTCTCATCTACCAAATAGGTTAGTTTTACTCTTTTGTTAGTGTTTACTGAATCTATTTTGTAGCTAACTTTATTATCGAAATAACCTTTGCTGTATAAATAATCATGAATACTACTGCTCGTGCGTTTGATGGCATTTTCAGTAATTATGGCAGGAGCTTCTCCAATATTTTTCATCCACCAATTTTCTTTGGTTTCCAGTCTGTCTTTAAAAATATTGATTTTATTTTGAAAGCGTTTTCGTTTTCTTTCAATTTTAGCATCGTAGATTTCTGGATTAGGTAATACTTCTAATCTATTTTGCCATTTTTTTAGTCTTTTATTAATTTTTTCGTCACGATAAAATGATTTGCCTAAATTATAAAATCCTACATAAGGAGCTACTGGTAAGTATAAAATTCGACGATTAGGTCTTTGCGTAGGAGGAATAAGGAGGTCGAGTTCCTCAGTTGAGATTTGTTTATTACCTTTGAACTCAAAATTATTCAGACGATATTCATCTCGCTCTAATTGTACTTTTGGTGTACAAGAGCTAGCCAACAAAACAATAGAGCAAATAGTTAAAGATTTGTAAATGAGTTTTCTATCAAAAAATGTTTGCAATGCATAAAAAAGATATGAGACTACTTTCAAAATCATAAATTGCTTGTTTGTCAGTTGAGTAAAGTTTAGTTTCAACCGCCCTAAAATAGTAAATTCAAATAAAATGTTTTCAAAACAACAACAAAAGTACGTTCAATCTCTGCAAATAAAAAAATATCGACAAGAACATCAACGTTTTTTAGTAGAAGGTGCTAAAAGTGTTCAAGAATTATTGAACTCTGATTTGGAAATAGAACTATTACTTTGTACACCTAAGTTCTATGCAGAAAACGAAAAAAAGCTTGAAAAAATATCAGTAGAGCAGATTTCACAAGCAGAACTTGAAAAAAATGGAACGCTGCAAAGTAATGATGCGGCATTGGCAGTTGTAAAAATGCGTCATAATGCACCTCTTACTGCTGAAAAAGATGAGTTCGTATTGGTATTAGATGATATTCGTGACCCTGGTAATTTTGGTACAATTCTTAGAATTGCCGATTGGTATGGCATCAAAAAAGTTATTTGTTCTGACTCAACAGTTGACTTCTATAACCCCAAAGTTATTGCGGCATCAATGGGTTCTTTTACAAGGATTAAGATTTACTATACCGAACTATCAAAATACTTCGAAAGGTTAATTAAAAAGGGGAATATTGAAATCATTGGTACTTTTTTAGATTCAGAAAATGTACATCATTTCCAATTCCCAAGCAGTGGCTATATTGTTTTAGGAAATGAATCCAATGGAATAGGAGAGTCGGTAGAAAAATTAATTACTAAGAAAATAACCATTCCAAGGTTCGGAGAGGCAGAATCACTCAATGTGGGGATTGCAACGGCAATAGTTTTAGATAATTTCCGAAGAAGAGAGTAAGTGAATTTTTATTCAGTTATTTTTTTGTGTTAATATTTTCTGATAATTATTAATAGTAGTATTATTTATCTTATTCAACCCATAAGCTCATGAGAAAAATTTATCTATTGCTCAGCATTTTACTTGTTTTTATACAATCAAATGCTCAAACTCAACTAACTTCTTCGGTATCTTCTAAACCTCTTTCTGTTGCTAAAAATCCTGAAGAAGTAGGAATATCTTCTGAAAGACTTAAACGAATAGATAACGCTTTGGGTCAATTAGTTGAGCAAAATAAACTTCCCGGTATGGTGGCTTTATTTACTCGAAATGGACAAATTGTTTACCAAAAGGCATTCGGATACGCTGATTTTCAGACTAAAAGACCCATGAAGGTTGATGATATTTTTAGAATTGCCTCGATGACTAAAGCGATTACATCCACAGCAGTGATGATGTTGTATGAAGAAGGTAAATTCTCTTTAGACGACCCTATTTCGAAGTTTATTCCAGAGTTTAAAAATCCTCGTGTTTTAAAATCATTCCGATTCTCTGATACAACCTATACTAGCGAACCAGCTAAATCTGAAATTACTATTCGGCATTTGCTTACTCATACCTCTGGAATTGGTTATGGCGTTATTGATGGTGACGAAAGTTTTAAGGCTATGTACAAAAAAGCAGGAATTGTTGATTTATTCACAACTAATCCCGTCAAAATTGGAGATAATATTAAGAAATTAGCTAAGCTTCCATTACACCACAATCCGGGTGAAAAGTTTACATACAGTGAGGGTTTGGATGTTTTAGGATATTTTATAGAAATCGTATCGGGAATGCCTTTTGATGAATATTTGAGGACGCATTTGTTTGAACCATTAGGTATGAACGACACCTATTTTTATCTTCCTGAATCAAAAAAAGAGCGTTTAGTTTACATTCATAAACCAGATAGCCTAAAGACTTGGGTGCGTTTCCCTGTAACCTTTTACGACCCAAATTATCCAATTACAGGTGCAAAAACGTTCTTTTCGGGCGGAGCAGGTCTTTCTTCAACAGCAAAAGATTATGCTACCTTTTTGCAAATGCTACTTAATGGAGGAACAATGAATGGTAAACGTTTCTTGAGCAGAACAACCGTGAATTTATTGACAGCAACCAATCAGACGGGCGATTTATATGGTGGGCCAAAAGGCGAAAGTTTCTTTAGTTTGGGCTTTAGTGTGATTAGTCCAATAGGTGAGTTAAAAGGAAATGGAAGTGCTGGAAGATTTAATTGGGGAGGCTATTTTAATACAAATTATTGGGCTGACCCAAAAGAAAAAATTATCATGATTCTTATGAAACAAACTCAAGCGGCACTAGATGGTGGCTCTGAAGCTCTGTTCACTCGCATGATTTATCAAACAATTGATGATTAGAAAGGGGCAATTATAAAAGATTTATCTACACAACTCTCCTTTTGGTCGTTTAAGTCAATTTTTAGAATAAACTTTAGCTTTATTCAATATGTCTAATCAATTGAATATTGATAACATAGGTTTTGATTTTAAAATTGATTTTAGCTGAAAATATATGAAAAAGCTGTTACTTCAGACGTTTACTTTGATAATAGTTAGTATTTCTGTCTTTGCACAGAACTCAGAACTCACCGGAGTTGTCAAAGATGCTCAAGATAATACAGGTGTTTCTGGAGCAAGTATATTATTAATCAATGCACGAGACTCTACACTGCGTAAAGGAGTTTTGGCCGATGTTAATGGGGCTTTCAAATTGAGCAACTTAAAAACTGGCAACTATAATCTCAGAATTTCTTCAATTGGATACGCTAATCTTGAAACAAGGGTATCGCTCGGAAATGGATTAAAAGATTTAGGGATTTTAAAATTATCAGAAAATGCTAGTCAACTCGGCGAAGTGACGGTTCGTGAAAAACAAGTGCGAGTTGAACAAAAAGGCGATACAATTCAATATAATGCTAGTGCTTTTAAAACAAATCCAGATGCTACGGTTGAGGATTTGGTAAAGAAAATGCCGGGAGTTACAATCGAAAATGGGGTTGTAAAAGCACAAGGTGAGGAAGTAAAGAAAGTAACCGTTGATGGTCAGGAATTCTTTGGCGATGACGCAGCTTTGGCTCTAAAAAACTTACCTGCAGAAGTAGTAGATAGAATTCAGGTATTCGACCGTTTGAGTGAACAAGCACAGTTTACAGGGTTTGACGATGGTAATTCTGTAAAAACAATCAATATTACTACTCGTCAAAATAAAAATAATGGGCAGTTTGGTAAAATTTATGCTGGTGCAGGCGATGACCAACGCTATCAATCTGGTGCAAGTGTTAATTTTTTCAAGAAAGACCAACGCTTGACTATCATTGGTTTATCTAACAACATTAACCAACAAAACTTTTCTAACCAAGATATTTTAGGCGTACTAGGTAATTCTGGTGGCGGAGGTATGGGTGGTTTTGGTGGTGGCCAAGGTGGTGGAGGTGGTATGCGTCCACAAGGTGGAGGAGGTGGCGGAACAGGGCCACGAGGTGCTGGCGGTGGCCAAGGTGGCGGTGGCGGTGGTGATGCTGGTAATTTTATGGTCGGTCAACAACCTGGAATCGCAAAAACTACTTCAATAGGTTTAAATTATAGTGATAATCTTGGTAAAAAAGTAAAACTTTCAACAAGTTATTTCTTTAATGCAGCCAACAATGGTAATCAAAGTATTACTTCTCGTGAATATTTGGGCTCTGTACCTCAAATGTATCATGATACTAGCACTACACAAAATAAAAATCTAAATCATCGTGCAAACGTGCGATTAGAATATACTATTGATAAAAATAATTCTATTGTTTTTACGCCAAGAATTAGCTGGCAAGGAAACGATGCCTTATCTACGCTTTCGAGCCGAACTTTCTTGAATAGTCAGACAATCAATACAAATGCTACAAGTCGAAACTCTTCAAATAATGGTTTTAATTTTTCGGGTGATTTATTATTTCGTCATCGTTTTGCCAAAAATGGACGTACATTTTCAGTCAATTTAGGAAGTACAGTCAGTGACCAAACGGGCATTACAACACAATACTCTATTAGTAGATATTTTACTCCAAGAGATACAACGCAGTTGGTTAATCAACAAACAAATTCACAAACCAATAGTAATCGTATGTCAATTGGAGTAACTTACACTGAACCAGTTGGAAAAATGGGTCAACTCCAATTCGACCATAATGTGAACTACACACTTAGTAATTCTGATAGAGAAGTAAATGCTTACGATGAAAAACTGTTTACATATAGTGTTCTAAAAACTTCTTTAAGTAGTGTTTTTGATAATACGTATTTGACGAACCGAACGGGTATGAGCTATCGTTTGAGAAGTAAAAAAGGATTTTTTACATTAGGAGCGGCCTACCAAAATGCACAATTAGCTAGTCAACAAACCTATCCAATTGCACAGGATGTTAAGTATGCATTTAATAGTATTTTACCAAATGCCATGTTTAATTATCGTTTTACGAATAATGCAAACTTTCGAATTTTCTATCGTACCAATACCAATGCTCCATCTGTTACCCAGTTACAAGGAGTAATTAACAATAGTAATCCAACGCAGCTATCTACAGGAAATCCAGATTTGAAACAAGATTATAGTCATAATCTTTCGTTTAGATATGGTATTACAAATGCTAAAACCGCTCAAAATATTATGATGTTTTTGAATTTGACTTACGCGAATAATTCAATTGTTCAATCAACATTCATAGCAGATAAAGATTATATTTTAGCCCCTGGAATAACACTTTTTAAAGGTTCTCAACTAACAAAACCAATTAACCTCGACGGAGCATTAAATGCCCGAACATTTATGAGTTATGGTATTCCTGTTTCAAAAATTAAGTCGAATTTAAACTTAAGTGCCGGGGTAAGTTATGCCAAAAATCCAAATATGATTAATAACGTAAAAAGTTTCACCAATACTTACGGAATTAATGGTGGGGCTGTTTTGAGTAGTAATTTGAGTGAAAAAGTTGATTTTACGCTTTCATACACGCCAACTTACAGTATTGTCAGAAATTCAGTACAAACTTCGCTCAATACAAAATATGTTTTCCAAAATACCTCTTTCAAAATTAACTGGTTGTTTGGAAAAGGATTTTTGCTACAATCTGAAGTTTTAAATCAGGCGTATTCTGGTCTAGGTTCAGGGTTTAATCAAAACTTTACACTTTGGAATGCTGGTTTTGGGTATAAATTTTTGAAAAAACAAGCTGCTGAAATTAGACTAAATGTTTTTGATATTTTGAAACAAAATAATAGTATTGCTAGAAATGTTTCGACGGCTTACATTGAAGATGCTCGTAATCAAGTGCTTACGAGATATTTTATGTTGACTTTTACATATAATTTGAAAAACTTTAGATTATAATTTTTTAAAGTTTAATTTGAAAGCCCTGCAAAGAAAATGTAGGGCTTTCTTGTTTAAAAGCAGTAGGGCACAGGCTTGTAGGTATGATATAAATTTGTATTTTTACAGCAATATTTTTTTAGAAATAAAACTACTCATATAAGCTTCAAATTTATTTCATGAAAGTCTGTGCCGTTTTTGATATTGGAAAAACCAATAAGAAATTACTTCTTTTTAATGAAGATTATCAAATAGTAAAAGAAGAACAATCGCAATTTGAAGAAGTTTTAGACGACGATGGCTTTCCTTGTGATGATTTAATTCAACTAAGTTCTTGGCTTAAAAAAACGCTTGAAAGTATTAAGCAAAATTCTGATTATGAGGTAGTTGGTCTTAATTTTTCCGCTTACGGTGCTACTTTGGTTCATTTGAATTCTGAAGGGAAACCGCTCACACCATTGTATAATTACCTTAAACCGTTTACTCGCCAAATGAGTAAAGCGTTTACAGATAAGTATTCATCGGGTGTTTTTACAGAAACTGCATCTCCTGAACTAGGCATGTTGAATTCTGGATTACAACTTTATTGGTTGAAAGAATCAAAACCAAGCATTTTTCATCAAATCAAATATTCGCTGCATTTACCTCAATATTGTAGCTATTTATTTACAAAACAACCTCTTTCAGAGATTACCAGTGTTGGTTGTCATACAGCCATTTGGGACTTTCAGAAGAAAGATTATCATACTTGGCTTGAATCAGAACATATACATTCAATTCAACAAAAGCCTTCGGTATCGAATGTTGCAACAAATATCGAAGGTATTGCCGTTGGTGTAGGTATTCATGATAGTTCATCTGCATTAGTGCCTTACTTGAAATCATTTGATGAAAGATTTATACTGCTTTCTACGGGTACTTGGGCCATAAGTTTAAATCCTTTTAATGATGAACCATTGACTGATGCCGAGCTACAAAAAGACTGTCTTTGCTATCTCAATTATCAAGGAAATCCTGTAAAAGCTGCACGTCTTTTTGCTGGAAACGAACATGAACGTCAAACCAAACATCTTGCTGAGTATTTTGGCAAGGAAATAGATTACTATAAGCAAGTAAAATATGACCACGAGATGGTGTGGTTTTTGAGAAATAAGTTCAAACAAGCAACACCCGAAACCGTTGATGTGGGTTTATTGAAAGATTGTCCATTCGTAGAAAGAAATCTTAATTTATTCAAATCTTATGAAGAAGCTTATCATCAATTTATGCTTGATTTAGTGGCACAACAAGTAGCTTCATTAAATTCGGTTATGGGTTGGAGTAAGCCCAAGCAGATTTATGTAGATGGTGGATTTTCGAATAATGAGATTTATATGAATTTATTGGCGGAATCGTATGCGAATAAACAAATATTTGCTTCAGAAATTGCCCAAGCTTCCGCTTTAGGAGCTGCCTTAGTTATACATGAACATTGGAATTCAAAGCCAATTCCTCAGCAATTAATTCATTTGAAGAGATATTTTTGTTGAGTTCTTATTAGAGTCATTAAAAAGCCTTGCAAATATCATTTGCAAGGCTTTAATATTTCTGGAAATCAAATTATTTACCTTGAGCTCCTACGACCGCAATAGCCACCATATCAACGATTTCACGCACAGAACTACCTAATTGTAATACGTGTACAGGCTTTTTCAAACCTAATAAAATTGGTCCGATTTTATCAATATTAGCAACTTCTTTAACAATATTATAAGCGATATTTGAAGAAGATAAATTCGGGAAAATGAGTGTGTTTGCTCTTCCATCAACCAAATCACTGAAAGGATGATTTTCTTTCAATAAATCAATATCAAAAGGTAAGTGAGCTTGCATTTCTCCATCAACAACCATATTTGGATGCTTGTCTTTTAGAATAGCCACTGCTTTTTGCATTTTTTGTGCATCTTCACCATCTGCACTACCAAAGTTTGAGTAAGTAAGTAATGCAATACGTGGTTTGATATTAAATTTCTCTACTTCTTTGGCCGCTAATTCAGTGATTTCAACAATTTCCTCAGCTGTTGGGTTAAAGTTGACCGTAGTATCGGCTAAGAATAAAGGGCCAAAACGGCTCATTAAGATATACATTCCTGATACTTTTTTCACACCTTCCTGACGACCAATAATTTGTAATGCCGGACGAATGGTTTCAGGGTAGTTACGAGTCATACCACCAATCATGGCATCAGCTTCACCAGTTTCAATCATCATCGCACCAAAATAGTTGCGATTACGCATTAATTGTTTCGCTTCAAATTGATTATAACCTTTACGTTTACGTTTTTCAAAGAAAATCGCACCGAATTTTTCTAATCGCTCTTCTTGCTCATCAGCACGTGGGTCAATGATTTCAGCGTATGGTAAATCAATGTTATTTTCATCCAATAATTGAGTTATTCGTGCTACATTTCCCAACAAAATTGGTGTGGCAATTTTTTCATCTTGTACTTCTTGTGCTGCTTTCAATACGGTTAAGTTTTCAGCATCAGCAAAAACAATACGTTTTGGATTCAATTTCGCTTTCGTTCTGATAGCTTTTTTCAACGAATTATCTTGTCCCAAACGTTTAGATAATTGTGTATCATAAGCTTCCCAATCTTTAATTGGGAATTTCGCTACACCTGTTTCCATAGCAGCCTTTGCTACCGCTGGTGCAACTGTGGTAAGCAAGCGAGGGTCAACTGGCTTTGGAATGATATAATTTCTTCCAAACGAAAGATTTGATTCTCCGTAAGCTAAATTCACAATATCTGGAACCGGTTTTTTAGCTAATTCAGCTAATGCACGAACCGCTGCCAATTTCATTTCCTCATTGATTACTTTCGAGCGAACATCTAAAGCACCACGGAAAATGTATGGGAAACCCAGTACGTTATTTACTTGGTTTGGATAATCAGAGCGTCCAGTAGCCATGATAATATCTTCACGAGCGGCCGTGGCTTCTTCGAATGAAATTTCAGGCGTAGGATTGGCCATTGCAAAAACAATCGCATCAGATGCCATTGATTTTACCATGTCTTGAGTGAGAATATTACCTTTAGAAAGTCCAACAAATACATCGGCACCTACTAAAGCTTCTGCTAAAGTAGTTTCGGCAGGCATATTATCGTTGGCAAATTCAATTTTTTTACCATCAAGATTGGTGCGGCTTGGGTGAATCAAGCCTTTACTATCAAACATAAAGATATTCTTCTTTTCAGCACCTAAAGAATTATACAGACGCGTACAAGAAATGGCCGAGGCACCTGCACCATTGATAATAATTTTTACCTTTGAAATATCTTTGTTTACTAATTCAAGAGCATTTAAAAGAGCCGCTGAAGAAATGATGGCTGTTCCGTGTTGGTCATCGTGCATCACGGGAATATTCAGCTCTGCCTTCAAACGTTCTTCAATTTCAAAACATTCTGGAGCAGAAATATCTTCAAGGTTTACTCCACCAAAAGTAGGTTCAAGAATTTTAACAGTACGTACAAATTCATCTACATCTTTGGTGTTTAATTCAATATCAAAAACATCAATATCGGCATAAATTTTAAATAGAAGTCCTTTTCCTTCCATTACTGGCTTTCCTGCTTCCGGACCAATATCTCCAAGTCCTAAAACTGCAGTTCCGTTGGAAATCACAGCTACGAGATTTCCTTTAGCGGTGTATTTATACACATCTTCTGGGTTCTCGTAAATAGCCATACATGGGTCAGCAACACCCGGTGAATAGGCCAAAGAAAGGTCACGTTGGGTTGCGTATTCTTTACTCGGAACTACTTCAATTTTTCCGGGGCGGCCTTTAGCATGATAATGTAGGGCTTCTTCTTTTAAATTCTTTTTAGTACTCATTTTCGAATAAAAGGTTGTTTGATGATGCGAAGGTAAGGCTGAAAAGGCTTAGAGTTAAAGAAAAAAAACCTTTTTTTGCTCAAATAACAGTTTTTGCCCACTTTCTAAGCCTTTTATCTAATTATTTGTTATTGATATTATCCTTGATGATGTCTTCATAGTCAGAAATATGACTAAAAGCAGTTTTCATTTTTTGGCGGTCGAATTCCTTTTCATTGTTTGAAAGCCAAATAGTAGCCACTCCATTTCCGATGAAATTGGTAATGGCACGGGCTTCAGACATGAATCTATCAACACCCAACAAAAGAGCTAATCCTTCAACTGGAATTACTTTAACTGCCGTTAGAGTAGAGGCAAGCACAATAAACCCACTTCCAGTAACACCCGCAGCACCTTTTGAAGTGACCATCAAAATTCCGATTATGGTAAGAATTTGTTGGAAATCGAGGTGAACATTAAAAACTTGGGCCAAAAATATTACTGCCATTGATAAATAAATGGTTGTTCCATCAAGATTAAATGAATAACCTGCTGGTACTACTAAACCAACGACCGATTTGGAACAACCCATTTTTTCTAGCTTTTCCATTAATGATGGTAAACCAGCTTCAGAAGAGGAAGTGCCAAGTACAATCAATAATTCTTCACGAATAAATTTGAGGAAGGCCCACAGACTAATTTTGTAATATCTCAGTATTAATGCAAGCACTACAAAGATAAACACGGCCATTGTCACATAAACTGTTCCCATGAGTTTAGCTAAGGGTAGAAGCGTATGGATACCATACTTGGCAATAGTGAATGCCATTCCACCAAATGCACCAATAGGAGCAAAAAGCATTACTTTGTGCAAAGCCCAAAATACTTTTTTAGAAATTGGACTGAGAAAATCAACGACTTTTTGTCTTCCAGAATAATTACTTAATCCAACTCCAAGGGCAATGGCAATGACTAATACTTGAAGGGTAACATTGTCAAAGAAGAACTTTAACCAACTAAATTCACTGGCACTTTTGGTGTATTTCGAAATATCGCCTCCTTTAATTGTGTCAGTAACAACACCATCTCCTGGACGAATTACATTAGCCACGACAATACCCACTAAAAGTGCGATTGTAGTAACTACTTCGAAGTATAAAAGAGCTTTAGCACCTACTTTTCCCACTTTTTTCAAATCGCCCATTGAAATGATTCCTAAAGTGATTGTCAAGAAAATAATTGGGTTGATAAAAAGTTTAACAATACTTATAAATATGCTACTGAGAAATTCGCTAAAAGTATTTTTTATTTCAAATTCTGATATAAACAAATTTTGCTTAAATCCTTTTTCAAATAAGGGTTTTAAGGCAAATTCGGGGTTGTAATGACCTAATAAAACGCCTGCTAAAATGGCAGTTAATACCCAAAAAGTTAAATTTGTAAAGAGTTTTTTCATTGTTTAATCCTCCAATAGGTAAAGGGAGTGTTAGGTTTAGTTTGAAATTAAGAAATGTATGCAAACTGATGTTAATATTGAAATCGGAATACTGATTCCAATCATCATCGTGGCTAAAGGCGGGTTTAAACGATGATTTATGGCAATAATTGAGGCGGTATTCATGGAGCCTAAACCCGCTGCAACCACGCACATTTGACCGACCCAAGAATTTTCTTTGAGCAAAATAAGGTATAATACAAAGATTATCAAAGGAGCGAGCAATAGTTTAAAAAATAAACCTAATAAAAGCGGCGTTTGTGTAAAGTTTTCTCTCTTAAAGTTAATCTGAAATCCAACCGAAATTAGGGCAAGAACGGTAAACGGACTACCTAATTTTTGCAGTGTTTCAGCAATGATTGCAGGAAAATGAAAGCCAGCAATATTAAATATGGCAGCTATACAAAAAGCCATAAACGGTGGGAAAGTAAAAATATTCGTAATAATTTTTTTGATGGAAGGCTCAGAGGATGAATAATAAGAAGCTGTAATGATTCCTAAAGTTCCACAAACAACAAAAGAGCCCGCTTGACTCATTAAAATACCTATTTGAACACCCGCTTTTCCATATAGGATTTCAAAAATTGGAAATCCTACAAATGAAATACTACTAATGCCAGCCGTAATAGTTAATGCTCCAATACTACTTCTATCAAGATTAAAAATCGGAGCAATTCCATTGAAAAATAAAAAAGAACAAATATAAAGGATGTAGGGCATGAGTACAGGCAAAAGCTGACTCATATTAAACTTAATTTCGGTTGTATAAAGTAAAGTTAGAGCAGGTAAGCACACGTTTATAATAATTGCATTTAGGGCATGGTGTGTATCTTTGGGTATGCCTTTTATTCGTTGGAGGATTCCCCCCAACGAAAGACAAATGATTAATAATAGCAAATTGGTCATTTAAGAGGTGTTTTTCTACCAGCTTAAAGATACAGGATTCAAAGAAAATTGAAAAAAATATCGTACGAATCTACGATAATGATTTTAGAAATTTCCGCAGCCATCAATTTGTGCTTTGAAATTGGCATTATTGTTTACTTGAAATCCTGGATTTAGTAAAATTACTTTCTGCGAGTCATAAGTAATATTTGCTCCACTTTGAATCGTATTTATAGCAGTAAGTGCCCCGCTTGTTTCGTATTTTTTAACTTGCCCACTTGTATGTGTAATAGTTACTATTTGACTTGGTGGACAGGCTCCTACCGTCACAGTGGCACTATTGGGGCTTCCAATTGTACTGCTAATATTACAACCATTAGCAACATTCAAAACAGTATAGGTGGTAGTAGTAATAGGGTATTTTTCAATAGGTATTGACAAACCACTAAAATTGATTGTTTCATTTGAACTACCGTTATTTAAAACCACACTTATTCCTCCCGCAAGCTTATCGGTTTGTAAAGTAAGCGTGGCAACCTGACCACTTAGTATATTGGTTGAACCTAAAATTTTGACTGTCGGAGCCCCTTCACCAATTGACGTTCCTCCATTTGTTGACCAAGTTCCAATAACCTTTGGATTATTTGTCCTCACTCTAACCCAATATACACTTACATTTGGATATCCTTCATATCCAGTAGCCACTGGAAGGGTATTAGGTATTGTTGCTTGGAGAGTGTTGCCAACCACGGTTGCCGGTAGTGAATAGATATTTGAAGTAAAAGCTCTAGTATTATTGTAAGGAATTACGTAGTAAAGGTCAATAAAATAATTAGTAGATGGGCCAAATGTGCCCGTTTGAGTAAATGGAACTGTTATGGTTTGTCCATAACAAATTCTTGCCGAAGCATTACCCGTTTCAAGAAATACTACATTCACAGTGGCACTTCCTGAAACATTACCATTGCCGCAATCATTACTTAGGTTTTGTAAGGTGTAGGTGGTTGTATTAGAGGGTTTTACCTGAAAATAATAAGGATTTGAATGAGTAATAATGGTTGTGGTATTCGTTCCATCGTATAGATTAAATTTATAAGGGCCTATTCCAGTAAAATCAACTTTCAGTGTAGCTACTTGTTCTGTAAAATAAAG
Organism: Emticicia sp. MM; assembly: GCF_001649495.1. Classification (NCBI taxonomy): domain Bacteria; kingdom Pseudomonadati; phylum Bacteroidota; class Cytophagia; order Cytophagales; family Leadbetterellaceae; genus Emticicia; species Emticicia sp. MM. The sequence goes on from NZ_LXHX01000040.1 coordinate 58,084, forward strand.
CGAATTTTGGTCTTTAATAATTGCTTGATTTCCACTAATGGTGGCAGTAAGACTTCCGCTGACTGAGGTTAGCCCAATATTATTTGCTAAACTGAAAATAGGGCTTCCACTGGTAATTCCTTTAATTCGAATTCGGTAATTATTTCCTGCTGGAAGTGCATTTGGTATAGTACCAATTAATGTATTTCCACTCTGTGTCGTTGAAATATCCGCAAAATTTGCACCATTGGCGTCTGATAGTTGTAAAGTAAAATTGGTAAATGTACCCGACGAAAGAAAATATACATTCACGTTTGCATTTGAACATAAATGAGAAACACTCAATCGATTAATTTCAATGGCTTGTTTTTTCTCAATGACTGTTACCTGTTGATAAGGTGCGGCTGCAACAGATTGACAATTATTAGCATCGAAAAGATTGGTTAGATAATAATTCTTCGAATATTGTGGGGTAATTGTATGATTATAAGTGCTGTTGCTTCCAAGAATATTTAAACTTTTATCACCTTGGTCAAGTGTGAAATTAAAGGGCGATGTCCCATCGTAAATATTATAATTCAGAGTTACGGCATCCCCATATTCTACTTCAACGTCTGAAGGGCTGGAATAAGCATAAGGTGAGGTTTTTAAAAATACGTTTGCTGTATTGCTGGTAGCATAAGGGTTTTTAGAAAACACTTTAATGTTGTAAGTAGTAGCAAGATTTTGATAAGGGATACTTACTTCAAAACTATTACTCAATTTTTTTACGGTTACGTTCGGAACTATGTATTCGTAGCCATAGTAAGTATGCCATACTTTAGCACTAAATGCATTATCGTTTTCAAAGCTTAAATTTGTTGTAAATGGAATGAGTATTTTGGTTGGTTGACAAGTATTCGAGGGAGTGGGTGTTCCTAAAACAATTTTCGGAGTGGCCACTACATTCAATCTACCTCGACCGACAAATTCTCCGTTTCCACAACTATTACTTGCATTAATTGGTAAGTAATCAATTTGTGCCCCAGCAATGCCACCAGAGTTGATGCTAACGGTATAATCTTGGAAATAACTTGTTGAATAACTATATGAACTTAGACTGGGGCTTGTCCATCCTCCACCAGAAATATTAAAGTTAAAACTAGGGTAATAACCCGCCTTTATTTTGATAACACCAGTTTCACCCGGTTGTATGTAAGAATCTCCAGATAATTCAATGTATGGAGGTTGTTTAGTAACCACCAACCACTGTGCAGAAGTGCCTATTACATTTGGGTTACTTGCAACTATCCTAACTTTATAATAGATATCTTGATAAGCTCCTAAACTTTTAGGCATGGTAAAGGTAAGTTGATTAGGAGTAGTATAGGCTTGGGTTGGTACATCAAAGAAATTAGTGTTTGGGTTAGTACTATAAGAATTGTTATATTCTTGAAGTTGAACCTGATAAACAGTTCCCGCAGTAAAACTGCCAGTAGTAGTAAACGGAATTGTAACTAAACTACCTCCACATAGATTGTTTAACCCAGAAATATTTCCAACTGTAATCGAACGGGTTTGGTCATTTGGAACAACTATTACACTTAAACTATCTAATGCATGTGAGAAACCTCTTTCTGAACATGATAAATCTCCTGAAGCAGCTGTGTTGGCATCTACTTTATACAAATAAAACTTAATATTTTTAGTAACGGTATCAACCTTTGTAATTCCAGTAAGTGCATTAAAACCTCCAATTAATAAACTATTATAATCAATGGTTTGCCCTTTGTCGGTAACAAGTATAGGTTTATAAGGCTTTAAACTTCCAAAATTATTGGCATAAAAATCAGGGCCTCCACTAAATTTGTATGGAATATAAAATGATTCATTTGGGGAAATTTTTATCGTACTTTCGCCAGTAATAGAACCAGTGGAACGGTTCATAACAATAAAGTCACTCGAAGGGGTAAAAGAGTCGTTGATGTAATCAACTGTTGTGTTAGCATAGCTTAAAGAAGTATTTTTAGGAACGAATCTGATTCTATTTTTACCTGTTTTTACCCATGCTGGAATCTCAACATCTAAAATTTCATCATTTCCTGTTCGGAAAAATACTACATCCTGCCAATCTTCAATATTATTTTGTAAATCATTAACATTTGCCATTTGAATTTTGAAACTATCTTCGGGCATTTGTCCACGAACATTATAATCTACATGTAAATATTCGTCTTTGCAGTAATTTCTAAAGTGTGAATAGATATCCAAATTTTTATTGTCTTGGATTCTCATTTTGAAAATCAAGTCTTTCACTGAAATATCTACTGATTGCTCAAAACTATTAACACAGCCATTTCCATCTACTAAAGGTCCGAATGTATATTTTTTTGAACTTACCGGAGATACCTGTAAATCATAAGTATTATTGGTGATTTTTAAAGCAGAATTATCAAAATTTAAAATCCACGGAGCCGTGCCCGTGAGGGTAACTCTAATTTTTACATTTTCGCCCTTAGCAATTTGATTTGGGTTGTAGTAATCAACGGCATCCACAACAGTTACATTATAACTAGATTTTTGACGAAGTGTAATGGTTGTTGTAGAAACTGGACTGAAATATTCAACCGAATTTGCATAAACTTTTATTCTTAGCTTATATCCACTTGCTGTGGGTTGCCCAACATCTGTAATGGTTGCCGTAAGTCTATTTGGAAAACTATAATTAGTTTCGGTTGGTAAATTTCTAAAATTCTCACCATTTTCATCTGAGATTTGCACAGTATAGCCGTAGCAGTTTTGGTTTGATGTAAATGGAACGTAAATTTTATTACCAATACATATATTGTCATCACTTGGTGTTCCGATGGTTAATATTGGAGGGGTAATGTTTACTGTGGCATTATTTTGAGTTGGAGAAACTGTTCCAGTTCCACAGGCATTTGAAACACTTAGTAAGGTATAAGTGCCAGCTTGACTAAGATATAAGTTATATGGTAGTGTATAAGCTGTTTGGGTTAATGGGCTTTCAGAATCTTTCTTATAACTAAACGTAAATGGCCCAGAACCAGTAAATGTAATGGGTACATTAACCCCGCTACCACAGGCATCAAATCCAAAGGTTCCGGTTAATGATGCACCCGGCGTGCCTTTGACAACACTAAATGAAGATGAATTATAAAATGTTCCCGTTGGCGTACTAATGAAAGTTGCTCGTATTTTGTAAGTTCCAGCGGCCGTGTTTGAAGGAATATTGCAGGTAATTGACTCTGGATAATTGCCTGTATAATTTCCAGAACCAATAACAATGACATTTGAGTTAAAGTCATCATTTGATAGTTGTATGGTAAGTGCTGTTCCAGTACTGATTCCAACTGAGTAAACACTTACTACGTAGTCATTTCCTGCACAAACATCGGAAGGATAGGGGAGATTGATAGATGTATATTGCCCGAATGAGTTATAAGCAAAGCAAATAAATAGCAAAAGTATAGGTAGTCTTTTCATAAAAGTTTGATAATAAGGACATCGAAATTAAGCGTACTTCGAGCTAATAATCAAACTTTTAGTAAAGATTTTACTAAACGGTAAATCAAGTTTTAAAAAAAGGATTTTATACGTTTTGTTTTGCCCAAATCGCTAAGGCTATTCTTAGTTTCCCATAATCATAAATACCCTCCAGTGCTTCAAATAATGGCTTAATTGCATCGCCTTTTTGAATATTCATCTTAATGGCTTCGGCAATGATTTGATTATACTCGTATTTCATAATGTATTGCCACAAATCTACCTCTTGGCCATCTTCAAAAAGTTTTACTAAATGACTCACAATCGTCACGGGATTTAGTGAACGTTTAGCTGCCATTTCTTCAAGTGTAAGACCATTCTTATACATTTCAAAAGTTTCCAAAAAAGTCATTCCTTTCTCTTGCTTAGCACGTGCGATGGTCGGATTTTCACCACTAAATCTCAATATTTCATTGATAAATTCATCTCCATACATTCTGAATTTTTGTTCACCAACGCCAGAAACGGCCATCATTTGGAAACGATTGATTGGCCTTTTTTGTGCCATATCTGAAAGCGTAGCATCAGAAAATACAACAAAGGGAGGAATATTTTGCTCTTCAGCAATTTTCTTTCTAAGTATCCTTAATTTCTCAAACAAAGCATCTTTTATTACCTCTTTTTTCGTTCTTTCTCTAGGCACATCTTCATCTAAACGTGCTTTTTTAACATCATAAGGTTCAAATCTTACTAGTTCAACTTTTCTTTCATTTTTTAATACTTGCCATGAAACGGGGTTTAGTTTTAAATAATGGTGTTCGTCATAGGCAATATCAACTATTCCAGAGTTAAGCATTTGTGTAATATACTCAGCCCATTCTTCGTATTTTAGCTCTTTTCCTACTCCAAAGGTTTTCAAATTCTGAAATCCTTTTTCATAAATTGAACGATTCTGAGAACCTCGAAGAATATCAATCAACATACCCATAGCCGCTTTTTGTTCTGCTCTTGCAATGGCCGATAATGCTTTTTGTGCGAAGATGGTTGCATCGAATCTTTGTGGAGGGTTTTGGCACACATCACAATTTCCGCAATCGTTATTAGTTTCTTCATTGAAGTAACTCATGAGCACACGCCTTCTACAAATTTCAGATTCAGCGTATTGTTTCATTCTTTCAAGCTTGGCCAATTGAACCTCCTTCATTTCATCGGGAAGTTCAGATTTTTGAATCATTTCTTTGCGGGTAATGATATCGCCAAAACTGTAAAATAAAAGGGTGTCAGATTTCATACCATCTCTGCCTGCTCTTCCAATTTCTTGGTAAAAACTTTCTACATTTGAGGGTAAACTATAATGAATCACAAATCTTACATTAGATTTGTCTATCCCCATACCAAAAGCGATTGTTGCTACGATGACTTGGATTTCATCTTTTATATATGCGTCTTGTACTTCAGCACGTGTTTGTGCATCTAGGCCAGCATGATAATGCATTGCTCTTATGCCTAATTTTCTTAATCCTTCCGCAACGTCTTCCGTGTTTTTTCTACTCAAACAATATATAATTCCCGACTGATTAGTGCGTTTGGCAATAAATTCATGGATTACTTTAAGTCTATTTCGTCCCGGTAAAACTCGGAGATTTAAGTTTGGCCTATCAAACGATGATATGAATATAAGTGCCTCAGGAATCCCTAATTGATTTAAAATATCCTTTCTTGTCACTCTATCGGCAGTAGCTGTTAAAGCTACCATTGGTACATTGGGGAAAGTATCTTTTAAAGCTTTTAATTGAATATATTCGGGTCTAAAATCATGCCCCCAAGTAGATACACAGTGAGATTCATCAATGGCTATCTGATTCACATTGAGGGTTTTGATAAATCCAAGATAATTATTTGAAAATAGTTTTTCGGGCGAGATATACAGGAGTTTTAAGGAACCATTTTTACAATCCTCTTCAATGGTTCTCTGTTCGATTGTTGAAAGCGTACTATTTAAAAAAGCTGCAGGTATTCCATTTGATTTTAGGGCTTGTACTTGGTCTTGCATCAATGCAATAAGTGGAGAAATGACCAATGTAATGCCAGGCATTACCATTGCGGGAACTTGAAAACAAATAGATTTACCACCACCCGTTGGCATTAAAACCATACAGTCTTTTTGGGCAATAATAGTTTCTATAATTTCAGCTTGTAGTGGACGGAATGAATCGTAACCAAAATATTTCTTTAAAACTTCTTCTTTAGTCATTTGTATGTATTTCTACTGAATTGCAGCAAAAATATATTTAAAAGATGATTTCTAAATTGAAAACCATTATTTTTACTGAAAATATTCAACAAACCTACCGATTTTCATGAAAAAAACGCTGTTTTTATCATTTTTAATGAGTACGGCAATTTATGCCCAAGATAAATCCTCTGAGTTCGCTTCTTCTATCACAGCCCAAGATTTAAAACGACACCTCACTTACATTGCTTCAGATAGCTTAGAGGGAAGAGATACGGGTTCTGAAGGTCAAAAAAAAGCCGCTAATTATATTGCGAAACATTTTGCTGATTTAGGTTTAAGACCAATTGCTCCACAAAAAGATGGTAGCAAAGGTTATTTTCAACCTTTTAATTTGTATCGCAAGGTATGGAAAGATGCCTACATTAAAATAGGCAACAAGAAAAAGGAGTTTTTCAAAGATTATTATCCAAATGGTTTGACCAGTATTCCAGATGAACAATCAATTTCGGTGATATTTGCGGGGTATGGAATTGAGCAAGATAATTATAGCGATTACAAAGATATTAGTGTTGAAGGTAAAGCTGTAGTTTTTTTTGATGGTGAGCCTAAAGATAAAGAAGGCAAATGGATGTTTACTAAAGATGCCGAAAAGTCAGAATGGTCAGATAGAAGTGGTTTGCAAAAGAAAATCAATATCGCATTAACTCACGGTGCAAAGATGTTTTTTGTTGTTTCAGCTACAGATGCAAGCAAATTTTCTTCATTAGCAGCAGAGCGAAAAGCTGTTTTATCGCGTTTTAATCAACTGAGTTTTAATTCTTCGAATTCATCAGAAAAAGCAACGGCAAACCCTACGTTTTTCGTCTCTTCTGAAATGGCAGCTGAAATGTTAGATACGAAGATTACCAAGTTATCAAAAGCAGTTGATGAAATCGCTCAAACAGGGCAAAGTACTGCAAAAAAACTGAAGTCATCGAAAATATCAATTAAAGTTGAAAGAGGAGAAGTGCCAGTCGAAACTCAAAATGTATTAGGTTTCTTAGAAGGTACTGATAAAAAGGATGAAGTGGTATTAATCACAGCACATTACGACCATGTGGGTATTCAGAATGGACAAATTCACAACGGTGCTGACGATGATGGTTCGGGTACTTGTGCAGTACTTGAAATTGCAGAGGCATTCGCAAAAGCAAAACAAGCAGGAAATGGTCCTCGTAGAAGTATTCTATTTATGACAGTTACTGGCGAAGAAAAAGGTTTATTAGGTTCTCAATATTATACTGATAAAGACCCTATTGTTCCATTGGCAAATACTGTTTGCGATTTGAATATTGATATGATTGGTAGAATTGATAAACAACATGCTCCCAAAGAAGAATATGTCTATTTGATTGGTTCAGATAAATTATCATCAGAATTACATAAAATCAGTGAAGATGTCAATAAGAAGTATATAAATTTTGATTTAGACTATACTTTCAATGACCCTAAAGACCCTAATCGTTTTTATTATCGTTCGGACCATTATAATTTTGCAAAGAATAAAATTCCAGTAATTTTTTATTTTACAGGTGTACATGAAGATTACCACCGTCCGGGTGATGATGTTGAGAAAATCTTATTTCCAAAATACCAGCAAATATCTCGATTAGTTTTTCAAACTGCTTGGGAATTGGTAAATCGTGATGAGAGAATAAAAGTAGATAGCAATAAGCAATAATACTTTTTATATGTTTTGGTTGGTAAATACCCCAAAATTGTAGCAAAAAAAAAATGGTATATAAAATTTAGTATTACAATTTTAAGTATCAATTTGAAAGTATTGCTAAGTAGTTGATAGCTAAAATGTTAAGACTTCTTATTGTATCAAAGTGATACTAAAGAAATCTTGGAAAAGTTCAATAAATCATTTTTTGAATAAAAATTAATTGTATTTATACTTTTTTGTTTCACGGTTTTTCTATAAAATTGTCA